>CAYGXH010000199.1:0-5989 GCA_964353675.1 uncultured Chlorobiaceae bacterium | reverse complement strand
CAACGTCAGAAAATATGTCGTACTGGTTTAACTCTACTCCGAGCTTCATAACATTATTGGGATTCGATTGGTATACGATATCCCCTTTCGCCGTGTAGATGTATTGTTTCGTCTCGGACCACCATGCCCGATTCCCTGCGACGATGTACTCGAGGAAGAAATCATACTCGTACGGAGTTAGATTAAGTCCTTCTTTACTCTCGCCGATTAACGAATGCAGGTAGTAGTGACTAAGGCTGACGGAGTAATGCAGTTTGTTCGATAACGTATGAGAAATCGTACCAGTGGTGCGGAACGATTGACGTTCACGCGGAGGAAGTCCATCGAGATTGAACCGCCAGCTGTATTCGTAATCTCTCCATGACCGGGCTGAGTAAACACTCTGAGCGGTTAGATGAATTTTCGAAGAGAGGTTATAGTCGAATTTTCCGATGCCGCTGATATCGCGGTACGTCGGTGATTTGAAAAAATTGTTTAAATCCTGCCACCACCTTGTATCGTTGAGCTGAACTGTATTGGCTGTGAAGTAATGCAACTTATCACGCAGAAGCGGTCCTGAGAGCGTCCACTCGACCTCCGTCGATTTATTGTGCTGTCTGTTCCATCCGCCCGCGAGCCAGTTATCCTTTTCCATGCGGACAACGAGCGAGTGTCTGTTACTGCCCCGGCGTGTGATTATGTTGATGACACCAGATAGTGCATTTCCGTATTCCGCGTCAAAACCGCCCGATTGGATGGAAAATTCCGTGATCGAACTCTTTGGCAGGGAACTGCCGACTCCCCCTCCGACGACATCCTGGAGCGGGAGGCCGTCAACGAGGTAAACGACCTCGGTTGATTTTCCGCCGCGGACATTACCTTCCGCCGTAACACCCGGGAAAAGCGTGATGATTTCCTGAACGCTGCGTATAGGAAGGCGATCGACCTGGCCCTGGCCTATGGAGTAATTCGTGCTCGTGACATCCTTTTCAATCAGCGGACGTTCCGCCATTACTTCAACCTCGCTTAACTCTACCAGCGACGGGACTAACTCGGCGGTAATTCTCGTTCTGAGGCCGATTCGGACGACGACCGATTTGTATACCATTGGTTGAAATCCCACATTCGAGATTCTTACATCATACGTCCCGGCATCGAGGTTGTTAATCCGGAAATTTCCGTTAATGTCCGTTGCAGCCCCAATGGATGTGCCCACGACGATTACCGTTACTCCTATCAGCGGCTCGCGTGTTTCTTTACTGATGACTCTGCCCTCAAGAATTCCGTCAGTTCCCCCATAGAGCGGAAATCCTCCCGTGAACAGTGCAAAAATGAGAAAACAAAAAAACGATGGGCGCATACTTACCGTTCAGGTTTCATTTGTGGGAAAAAGATGACGTCTCGGATGGAATCACGATTCGTTAACAGCATCACCAGCCGGTCGATACCGATTCCGAGACCTGCCGTCGGCGGCATTCCATACTCCAACGCCTTCAGAAAATCCTCGTCGAGCACCTGTGCCTCCTCGTTTCCCTTGGCGCGGAGATTCATCTGTTCTACGAATCGCTGCCGTTGATCAATCGGATCATTTAGTTCGCTGAAAGCGTTGCATATTTCATGACCTCCTATTATTACTTCAAACCGTTCGACTATATCCAGTTGATGCCGGTGTTTCTTAGCAAGGGGCGACATCTCGAGCGGATAATCGGTGATGAAAGTCGGCTGGATCAGACGTGGCTCGACGAGCTGATTGAATATTTCATCGATAATGGGACCGGTTCCCCTGACGGTATCGATATCGACATGAAGATCTTTCGCTATCGGTCGCAACTCATCTTCCTCTTTACCACGGAGGTCCTTGCCGGTGTATTCCCTGATTGCTTCGAACATGGACAAACGCTTCCACGGAGGCGTTAAATCCACTTTATTGCCGCCTACCGTACAGAGCATGTTGCCGTTTACTTCGCGCGCGGTTGTACCGATCAGCTCTTCAACCATCGTCATCATCCACAGGTAATCCTTGTAGGCGACGTATACTTCCAGCATGGTGAACTCCGGATTGTGGGACCGATCCATGCCTTCGTTCCGAAAATCCTTTGCAAATTCATAAACGCCGTCGAAACCGCCGACGATGAGACGCTTGAGGTACAATTCATCAGCAATACGCAGGTAGAGCCCGATATTTAATGCATTATGGTGCGTGATAAAGGGGCGGGCGAACGCGCCGCCGTATATGGATTGCAGAATTGGAGTTTCAACTTCGAGATACCCCCGATCATCCAGAAACTTTCGCATGGTTTTTAAAATGGACGAACGCTTGATAAATACCTCCCTCACATCCGGATTGACGATGAGGTCTAGGTATCGCTGGCGATATCGCAGCTCCTTATCAGAGAACGGATCGTAGGTAACTTTTTCACCTTTTTCATCGGTCTTCTCCTTCACTATAGGGAGGGGGCGGAGAGATTTTGCGAGAATATCAAAACTCCTCGCATGAACCGAGATTTCACCGGTTTTTGTCTTGAAGACATATCCTTTTACGCCGATAATATCGCCGATATCAAGAAGTTTAAAAAGGTCATACACTTCATTTAAATCGTCGCGTTTCAGATAAACCTGGATCTTACCCTGAGAATCCTGAATATGACAAAAAGACGCCTTACCCATTCGCCTGATCGACATGATCCGCCCTGCTACCGAAACATCGGTCAGTTCATTGCCGGCCGTGATCCTCTCGATGATCTCGCGTGAAAAATGAGTCCGGTCAAATGAACACGGGTAGGGATTTACGCCGGATTTGATAAGAGCATCCAGCTCCTGACGCCTGCGGATCATTAATTCATTCAGGTCGTCAGTTTTGGGTGTTTCAGGTGTCTGAATTGTACCGTTTTCCATGATTGTGGAGTATATTCGGGGGAAACCAACTTATTACAAAATAGTAAAAAGCGGTCACAGAACCAAACTATGCGATAAACTATCTATCGGGTGCCACCGGGCACTATTTTATAAGCAGCATTTTGATGATTTTCACTATTACACCGTCGACACGCAGTTGGGTAAAATATAAACCCGAAGGATATTCTCCCCCGTTCCATAGTAACTCGTACGAACCGGGATTCCTTTGCTCGTCGACGGGGCACGCGATTTCCTGTCCGAGACTATTAAAAATTCTCAATGAAACATAACTTTTTTGAGGGATTGAATATGATATTCTTGTGTACGGATTGAACGGATTGGGATAATTCTGGGAAAGCGCTGCCTCACGCGGAAGCGCTATCATATAGGTATCAACCGATGTCACCGCATTCGCGCTCCGGAAAACTCCCCCGCGGAAAATTCCCGCAAAAAGATTTTGTTCCTGATCAAAATCCATACTCATAACCGTTGATCCCGGAAGTCCGGCAAATAACCAGGTTAGCCCATTGCTTCTTGATATATAGACACCGTTGTACGTTCCAGCAAGAATATCCTGATCTCTGTTTATGGAAAGTGAATATACATACGAGTTTGTGAATGAAATCTTCTCCCATACATTGGCACGAGGACTTACATAGACACCTCCATAAACACCAACAAAAATTTCACCGGCCGAATTCACCGTCATCGATTGGATATCATCAAAAACGGGGCCGATGCTCACCCAGCTGTTATTTATACTTTCATCCAAACAGAAAATTCCGGCTGTTGGTATAGCTGCATACACCCGCCCGGATTCATCAGCTGCAAGAAGCATAACCTGAAGACCATCGAGACCCGATAATGTCCAATCGGATCCATCGTTGGTTGACTTATATATCCCAAAATTCGTACCGATAAAAATATCACCATTATTCTTACCGCATACTGCATTGACGGATCCACTGAAATAGCTCGTATTACATGCATCCCATGTTATACCATCATCCGAAGAACGGTAAATCCCTGCTTCTGTACCTGCCATAAGAGAATTCGTAGCTTGATACATCGAAAACACATACGGGGGAAAATTCAACGGTGAAATATGTTCCCATGTTCCGCCAACATTCGTGCTCCGGAGGATTCCGTTGCCCAGGGTACCAACAATGACTGTCCCCATGGAAGTTAGGGTTAGGGAATATATATCTTCCGCACGCGGCGAATGCGGGATCCACGACATTCCCTTGTCTTTAGAATGGTAAATTCCGTAATCATAACTGGAGGCAATGACCGATCCGTCAGACATAAGAAGGATACTCTCAAAACCGCCCTGCAGCGGCGCTACCTCTTCAGTCGTACCGTCGCTAATCCGGTACACAACGATGTTTCTCTGCGTTGCACCGAAAATATTACCAGAATCATCAGCAGCGAGTGAATTAAAATACAAATCGCCGGTTTCAGTTAACATCGTCCATGAAGCGCCATGATCCGTTGAACGGTATAATCCACTTGGAACCGCTTCGCTAGTATTCATACCTGCAGCGATAAGATTGTTATCAGGATCTGCAGTCACGACAGAAATACTTTTATTCTCAAGCGACCTGTTCCATGTGATCCCTCTGTCGGTGGAAATGATCACACCCCCGAAGCGATTGTAACCGCTGAAAATAAAATTTCCAGCGCCATCAATGAAAAAGAGCGACATGGTAAATGAAATTGGCAACGGATTTTCAAGGAGACTCCAGCTTCCATCTTTAAACTGAGAAACATAAGCGGTCGGTGATCCGTAATTCCCTCCAAATACTGCGAATATTTCATGTGAATTGGTGACTGTCACGTCATAATGCCAAATATAATCTTCGGAAAGAATACGCGTAAAGGTTACTCCCCTATCGGTGGATAAAAATACCTGATGCGGATTGATGCTTCTCTCGATATACCGCTCCATAACGATCCAATCGCCGTTAGTTGAATAATCATATACATCGTTGTAGTTGAACGAATGCTTCGTCCACGAATATCCGGTATCCTGTGAAGAGAAGACACTGCTGTAATTCGACGAATAGTTATACTGCAGTGCAAAGAGTGTATTGTCATATCCTTCCTGCAGCAATGAAAACCATCGCTGTCCGTTGATATCAAGCCATGAAATATCCTGTGCGACGGTTCCACAGCTAAACATGAACGACAAGGTAATGACCGCTGCCAATGCAATTACTCTGCGTATAACTTTGGAAGTATTCACGATTATTTCTCCGGTAACTCGCGTACAAAACGGGCGATCGGATAGACACCGATATCTTTGTCCCTGTACGGTGAATGTTGATAGAAAAAATTCATACGGACAAATGGATTCTTTGCAAAAACTGAATCTGTTGAGATTTTTACTTGGTATTCGTTACGGAGCGCCGTGTCCACCTCAAGCATATCACGAGCCATCCCCTCCATTACGTAGCTCTCGGCATATTCCTTCTGTTCAAAGATCGCGTCGAAGAATCCCCAGTTAATAAATGCATCCGGAGCTTCCGGTTCCAGCGCATGTATAGCTACCCGGGCCGTACGCTGATTGAGCTTCACGATCGCAGTACCGGCCGGAAATTCCCTCTTCTCTGCGAAACGCTCAGTTGTAAACGTGAGTGAATGCCTTCCCTCGTATGGGTTCTGCTGCCATTTCGGATTAGAAAGACGATACATTTCCACGTCGATGACTGTTGCTTTCTCCAAACGTTCCACCATAACGCCGTGCAGCAGAAGTCTTCGGGTCACTTCCTCCCACTGCGGCGGAATAAGGTAGCCTTTCGGCGGATCGATCATCTTCGTGACTTTTATGCTGTCGTAAAAAGGTACGTCAATTTCATACGGTTCATTCGAATACTGAATCCACGTCCTTCCCGAGATTTCACTCGATGTATTAACCTGCTTAAATCCAAGGTAGTGAAACGTACCGTTTGGAGCGTCGACCGTTTCGAAGCTGACAGGCAGAGGGTTCTGTAGAGCGGTTATCGTGTTCTGATCTGTCTTATCAACAGCTTCACGCAGTGACCGGTATTCCCGGTTCATGAATTCCAGATTTGAAAGGAGCACCTCGTATGTACCCTCGACCCGTGCTCTGTAG
>CAYGXH010000198.1:0-6005 GCA_964353675.1 uncultured Chlorobiaceae bacterium | reverse complement strand
GAACTTTCAGGCGGTGAGTTACAGCGTGTCGCGGTTGTGCGGGCGCTCGCGAACGAACCGGAAATTCTATTTGCCGACGAACCAACCGGCAATCTCGATTCCGAAAACAGCGAACACCTCATCGAATTATTCATAGATCTGAACAGGAGGGATGGGCAGACGATTGTCGTCGTAACTCACAGCGAACAATTTTTCCGGAGAGCTCACCGGATTCTGAAAATGGCTGACGGAAGGTTGTCTGCCATTTGAGAAATTACAGCTATTTCAGTACATTAAATATTATTTCATTACGGACAGGAAATCACCATGGCAAAGAAAGTCATAAAAAAAGGAAAGACAGACGTTATCTTTCCGCTTGAAAAAGAGAATTACATTATACTGGGTATCGGATTGGTCGTTATTATCCTCGGTTATATAGCCTTATCCGGGAATACGGTCGAGGGATTCTCACAACTGACTGTCGCACCGATCCTCCTGGTCATAGGTTATTGTCTCATTATTCCGTTCGGAATAATGTACCGGAGGAAACAAAAAGCACCGGAAGCAAGGAAGCCGATCGAACCGATAAAGGAAGGATGATCGTTCAGGCTTGGAGAACTTTTATCACTACGTGGAGAAGTTCTTCCGGGTCGTACGGTTTTGAAATGTAATCCTTCGCTCCTAGTTTTACGCATTCAATGGCTGTGGGAACATCATCGATTGCAGAGAGCATGATGACATGCGGGTACTTGTTATTTTTTTTCATTTCTTTTAAAACTTCCATGCCCCCCATTTTAGGCATCTTCACATCAAGCAGGATGATATCATAATCATTTCCTTTGATCTTTTCGAGTGCTTCGTCGCCGTCGGTCGCAATATCGACATGGAAATCCTCCATTTCGAACTGTTCTTTCAGGCTCAAGCGCAGATCGGGGTTATCATCGACACAGAGCATTTTCATATGAGCGGGCATGGCCATCTAAAGTTGCTTTGAAAATCATTTTTTATTAAAAGGAATGTACGAAAGCATCTTTGCAATGTCAAAGAGGGTGTGCGCTTAAGTCACATCCCCCGCTCCCGGTCGTTATACTTGATTCTTGCAATTGCTTTGCCTATATTCTAAAAAATTCAACTACTTAGGCAGGATACCATGGAAAAAGAGAGGAAATTAAAAAGGATTCTATTGGTCGATGATGAGATCGGCTTTGCAGAACTCCTCCGGGATCTGCTGCGTATGGATGATTACGAAGTTGAAGTGGCAAATGACGGGCAGGAAGGTCTGGAAAAGATAGAAACATTCACGCCGGATATCATCATTTCTGATATTGTCATGCCCGGTTTGAGCGGATTTGAAATGTTTAAAAAAGTGAAGGCAAATGCGCAAACATCCCACATTCCCTTTTTATTCATTACCGGCTTTCAGGATGAGCGCGTGCTTGCAGAAGCGCGGAAGATTGGTATCTTTGGGATTCTCCGTAAACCTATCGATATCGAGCAGATCGAAAACCGTGTTAACGAAATGCTGAAGAAACCGTGAGAGAATTTACGAACGATAGATAATAAGTTGTATATCCTCGGGGAGGAGCTCAGAAACCATCCGTATCACGTCACCGCGAAGCGCCTTATCTACAAGACTCCGTTGCGTGGCTCCAAGTATGAGCCGTTCAACTCCCAGTGTAGCAGCCTGTTCCGCAATGGTATAACCCACTTCATTCGATATTACGGAGATAACTTTATACGGAATGTTATACTCCTGACAGATTTTTCCCATCCATTCGCCGTTTGTAAACGCTTCGCCAGGGACCATATCCGGCAATATACCTGTGACTGAAATTTGCTTGATGTGAAGGACAAAAAGATACGCACTGCGGAGCTTTGCTTCTTCACATGCCTGACGCAGTAAACGCTGACCGCCGCCCCGTACCGCAACAAGCATGCGTGAAGCAAACGGGGCAAACGCAGGCTGAGGCATTGGAATCGCCGGTGCAGGTGAGACCGGAACCGGTACAACGACGAGCGCGCGACTCCGCCAGGCAACCACACGGGCGGTGAGTCCAAGAACGAGTACCGTCAGCGCGAAAATAAGCGCTTTTGTTTTTTCTAGGGCTATCGTTAGTTCAATGAATCCGAGGATAACTGCTGAAATTATCATGAAAATCCGTATCCACTTCGATATCTTCAGCGACCGGTCTGTACTAGTCGAGGCAACGTTGATGAGGACGGCGCCGACGACTCCGATGGCGTAGAGCGCCGAGAGAGTGATAACATCCTGAATTATGAGGAGGACGATGATTGGGATTGCCGTTGCGACTACAAGCGGAATCACGGGAACGCCGTGTTTGTTCAATTTCCGAAGTTGACTTGGAAGTTCGCCGTCGACCGCCATGAGGAACTGAATGGAAGTCAGAGCATTGATGGCAGTGTTGCCGGCAGAAATCAGCAGAAAACCCAGCACAATACCGATGACGGGACCAAACCATGAGCCGATATAGAATTCTCCGACGTATCGGATCATATCTTCTTTGTGCTCTGTCTGACTGAGGTTGGGAATCGCATTCATCGCGAACCCCAATACGATCGTAACAACTGAAATTTTTGTTAGTATCGTTAAAATTGCTTTACGGGAACTTTTTTTCGGGTCTTTCATGACACCGGTGAGATTGGAGATTGATTCAATACCCGATATAGAAAGAATGATAGCTGCGAAAAAGCTCCAGTTCGTAAAAAATCCACCCGGCGCCGGTTGAAGGGTGATGTTATCGAGCGCATGCGGGGATACAACCGCAACGAGGATTCCCAGTGCGATAACGGTCATTGTTGATATAAAGATGGCCACACTGCCGGCATACCGCGGTCCAAACCAATTGAGGACACCGGTCAGTAAAATCAGGCCGATTGCCCAGTATTCAGGCATCGGTAATGCGAGGTAGTGACAACCGTCGAGGACGGAGAGTGAAATCGTTACGACGTAATCGGCGCTCAGCATGAGTGCGCCTATGACCGCGAGGTTACGCGAACGGTGACTGACGGAGCTATAGACGCCGCCGCCGTTAGGATAAAGCTTACAGATCGTTATATAGTTGAATGCGATGAGGGCAGTAAAAGCGAGCATCATCATCAGATGGATGCCGCTGTAGTAACCGGCGTGGAAAAAAGCTATACCAAGTACGTACGCTACACTGGTCCCCCAATCACCATCGAGAATTGCAGCGCTTCGAAGCCACCCCAAAACACGGGGTCGACTTATAGGAAGTTCCATAAATTGAATGAATTATTGGCTTATTTCATAAAAAAGTAGGGGTAATGTTAATAAGAAAATTCATCAAAGTCAATTAAATGAAATATTGAAAATTGACCCTATTCTCAATATATTGTGAATAACCCATGCGTATACCATTCTTAAATAGCCTGCGATTTAAAATCGGTTTTGGTTACATCGTCGTTGTCCTAATCAACATCGCTCTCACGCTATGGGCAGTTTATAATTTTGGTAAAATTACGTCCACGTTCAATGACATACTCATGGAGAGCTATCCGAACGTGGTCGCGCTTGAACAGATGGCTCATCTGGTTGAGAAGCATGACCGTGCTCTCATCATGATGCTCAACGGCGATGTGGGGCTCGGCAGGGAAGAATTCGGGAGTGCGAAGGATGATTTTTATCAGATGTTTGATCGGGCGAACGAAAAGCGAGCTCTGCCCGATGCTGGCCCGATACTCGATAATATCAAACAGACCTACCAGGGTTACCTGCTCGTCTCTGATTCTCTCTACACGCTGACCGTTAACCTTCAGTATCAGACAGCAAAAAATTACTACGGAAACATCGTCCGCCCGTTTTCACAGCGTTTATCGGACAACTGCTTCTGGCTCATCGAAATTAACCAGAAGGAGATGATGGAAAACGCGAAAGCGACTCGTGAGGCCTCCGACGAAGCAACGATAGCTGTTCTCCTTGCCGCGATTCTCGCAATTGCCCTCAGTATCCTAACTATGATCCAGTTCACGAAAAGGATCATCGAACCCGCTGAGAAATTGGCGCAGACAGTGCGCCAGATCGGCCGCGGCAGACTTGATTTGAAAATAGATGTGGATACCAATGATGAGGTGGGGGATCTGAGTCGAGAATTCAATAAAATGACGGAACGGTTGCGGCAGTTTGAAAAATTGAATATTGAAAATATTATTTCGGAAAAAAAGAAATCTGAAACAATCGTCGAAAGTATATCGGATACCATCATCGTCTGCGATTCTGAATTTAATATCCAGTTGATCAATAATACTGCCGAAGAGTTGTTTAAACTCCGTGAAGAAGATGTCATCGGCACGAAAATTCAAGCATGCATACCGGATGAAAGGATTATCGAGATTTTTGAATCAGCCGGAAAAGCATCGATCATGAAGAAACCTTATCTCCAGTTTACTAATAACGGACGGCTCGTCTATCTGCGGCCCCGGATATCCGAGATCCCTGCGGTCCACGGAGGAAGAAGCGGAATTGTACTCATTCTGCAGGACGTAACGCAATTCAGGGAGCTGGATAAGATGAAATCCGATTTCATGGCAACGGTATCGCACGAATTCAGGACACCGCTCACCTCCATTAATATGAGTGTCGATATTCTGCGGCAGAAGGTTGTCGGCCCGCTGACAGATGCGCAGGAGGAGCTGCTCGAGGCGTCCAAACATGACTGCGACCGTCTCACAAAGTTGGTGAAAGAACTGCTCCAGCTCTCAAAGCTCGAATCCGGAAAATTTGAATTGAAACGCGAACCTGTCGGTTTTGAAAGAATTATCGATGCTGCCCTCCAGCCACTTCAGCTTCCGTTCAAAGAAAAAGGAGTGGAGCTCCAATCGACTGCGGAGAAAGACCTTCCTCTTTTCATGGGTGACGAACAGCAGCTGACATGGGTTGTCTCCAATCTCGCCAATAACGCTCTCCGATACACACCTAACGGAGGAAACGTCCGAATCGAAGTAAAGAGAGACGGCTCGAATATTCTGATGCAGGTGAAGGATACGGGGCGCGGGATACAACCGGAACACATCGAGAAGATATTCGATAAATTCGTTCAGGTGAAGCACGCTCTCGATTCAACGCCGGGGAGCGTAGGACTTGGTCTGGCGATTGTGAAGGAGATAGTTGATATGTATAACGGACGGATATGGGTGGAGAGTGAAATAGGGAAAGGGGCTGCATTCTTTATCTCACTCCCCGGATCGGAGGGATCAGTATCATGATTGAGCGTGGAAGAGTTCTTGTGGTTGACGATGAACCGAATATACTCAAGACCGTTAAAATCGGTTTGGAGACAATCGGTCTGCACGTTGAGATATTTCTAAATCCGGCCGATGCACTGGAAGCTGTTGAAGACGGTAAATACGATATCGCGTTTCTCGATCTTATGATGCAGCCAATCGACGGAATTCAGATGGTCAAGGCAATAGGAGAGAAATCTCCTTCGACAACCTGTGTCATTATAACCGCTCACGGATCAATAGACAGCGCTGTCACGGCGATCAAATCGGGCGCTTTTGATTTTCTTCAGAAGCCGTTCGATCTTCAGGAATTGCAAATCTTTGCGGATAAAGTACTCAACTACCATAATCTTCAGGATGAAGTAAGGCAACTCCGTACCCAATTATCCTCCGACAAGGCTCAGCTAACAATCCTCACGCGTAATACAATCATGCGTCAGCAGCTTGACCTCGCACGCGAAGTGGCGAACAGCATGCTGACTATTCTAATAGAGGGTGAGAGCGGAACCGGCAAAGAGCTTTTTGCACAGTATATTCATTTACAGAGCGGACGTAAAGATAAACCGTTCATTAAAGTAAACTGCGCGGCTCTTGCCGAAAATTTGCTGGAGAGCGAACTCTTCGGTCATGTAAAGGGTGCGTACACAGGCGCAATCAAGGATCGGGAAGGTAGATTTGAACTTGCGGATGGCGGTACGATATTCCTCGATGAAATAGCAGACATATCTCCCTCCGCGCAGGTCAAGCTTCTCCGTTTTCTCCAGCAT
>CAYGXH010000197.1:0-6038 GCA_964353675.1 uncultured Chlorobiaceae bacterium | reverse complement strand
ATGACCTATGATTTCCTGGCGCGTATAACCTGTCGTCTCCTCAAAAGCATGATTAACATATTCAACGACACCATTCTGATCCGTAATGATAACGCTGTCGGCAGTTTGCTCAACCGCACTGGAAAGTTTCTTCAATTCTTGCTTATCATTTTTCTTTTCAGTAATGTCTTCCGCGTGAACCATGATAAGATCAGGCGGTATAAAAACATAACTGACGTTGAACCCCCTGTTTTCACCTGTGGACCGGAGTCGACAGAGCATTTCACGTGTGATTGTGTTCTGCTCCTGAAAGCATTTTAGGAAGTCGGACCGAATATCATCTGAATTTTCATACATGTCGCTTAATGTAGCACCCACAAGGTCTTTAACCTTACCGTTAGTCTTGACTTTCGCAGCAGCATTAAAATCGATTAGGACAAAATCATTACTAATATGCTTCCACACAAAAGTCGGAATTGGAATACCCTGGAATTGTGCCTTGATCCGGTTCTCGCTCTGCTGTGCTACCGCTTTCATCCGCATTATTTCAGTAACGTCACGAAAGACAACAGTACCGCCAATTACCGAGCCCTGTATATTTCTTAGGGGGCTTGCTGATACGCTGATGCAGATACCCTCTGGTCTCTTCGGATTTTTTATGAATATCTGCTCATCGGTAATCTCTTTTCCACGTATGGCTTGCGCCAGCGGCAGTTGTTCAGGCGGGTATGGAGTGACCATATCAGGAAAGTAGCAGCCATAGACAGATGTCCATTCCGCAGGTTTGATTTCTCTGGGACCGATTCCGAGGATCTTTTCAGCAACAGTATTAAAGAAAAGAAATTTCCCTGTGTTATCTGTGATGATAATCCCCTCGCTCAGACCGTTAAGAACGGATTGCACCATCTTCCTTCCGTAGCGTGAGCGCCACAGATGACGTATAGTATTGACCACCTTTTGCATTAAAACCCTCTATTTATCAAGTTAGTTGTCAATACTATGTCAACAATAGTATAAGCGAATTAGTTCTAAGCGATTGTTACAGAATGTGGTCAATCGCAAGCTAGATACTGAAACGCAGAGGACTATGAGCTGGCGGATGCTCCTCCCCCTTGCGAAAGGGAAATTATAGATGGGGTTGTGAGAACGCAGCAACATATAAAACCAGATAATGTTCTACTGGGTTATTTCATTGCTTTCCCTAGACTACCCCTTTTGTATTTCCCCCTTGTGAAGGGGGAAAGTTGCCTAGCGAATGCGAGGGGAGGGGTTTAGTGTAAGCCCCTCGGATTATTTTTTCAGGAACAGGAAAATAATCATGGTAATCCTATAATCGGGTAAATCTTGGTTCAGACGATTTAGAGTGTATTTTTATAAAAAAAATCTTATTTTAAGAGAAACCATTAATCTCTGACAATGGCATCACTTCTCATACTGCTCTCTTTCATAACAGTCTTAACAGACACTCCCATGCAAAAATTTATTCCGCCATCAATCGATCAATGGAGTATCTCAGAACCTGCGCGCTTCTATTCCGGCGACCAAATATTCCATTATATGGACGGCGCCGGAGAGGTCTATCTTGCATATAAATTCAGAGACCTCCTCGTACAGCGGTACTCGTCACCGGAGAAGTCGGAGATTCTAATTGAAATATTTGATATGGGATTGCCTCGAAACGCCTTCGGTATTTATACTTATATGCAGGGACGCGGTCCTAGAGTGGACATCGGTCAGGATGGAGAATACAAAGCCGGGCTCCTCTGCTTCTGGAGAGAAAAATACTTCGTCTGTATCAAAATCGAAGAGGAAGAAAAACGGGTTACCGCTGCCGTCATGGAGTTAGGAAAACACATCGCCAACATGATAGGACAAGACGGGGATCGCCCGGCAATTCTCAGACATCTTCCGGAAGGGGTGTATATTGAAAACACAATCCGGTATTTCTACAGGTACGAAATCCTAAACAATCACTTCTTCCTTGCAGGCGGTGACATTCTGCACATAAACGACAGTACGGAATGTACGCTCGTACGGTTAAAACAAGATAAGAGCTATCTCCTGCTCGTACAATATCCGAATATAGAACAAACCGATTCAGCCTATAACAGCTTTATGACCCACTACATGCCGGATGCGCATGAAACAGGTGTTATCGAGACGGAGAACAAGAAATGGACGACCTGTACCCAACATAAAAATTTCATTGCTGTCGTATTTGACGCTGTAACAAAATCTCAAGGAATAATTTCACTTGATACCATAAAATGGAGATTACCATGAGTGAACGGACTATAACCAGGAGAGATTTTTTAAAAAAGACCGGAGCTGCGGCGCTTGTAGCGACCGCGGGACTGCCACTTTATAGCCAGCAGGAGCAGGTGAAGAAAACAAGAGTTATTCTTATACGTAATGAATCGGTTGTCGACGCGAACTGGAAGATCGACCAGAAAATAATCGACCAGATGATGGACGAGGCGATGGTAAAGCTGTTCGATACAAAAACAGCCGACGAGGCATGGAAGCGGATCATGAAACCGACAGACATCGTGGGTATTAAAAATAACGTCTGGCGGTACCTAGCCACACCGAAGGAACTCGAGAATACTTTGAAAGCTAGAATTATGGCTGTCGGCGTACCGGAAAAAAATATAAGTATCGACGACCGGAACATTCTTCGTAATCCGATATTTGAAAAAGCGACTGCTCTCATAAATGCCCGCCCGATGCGTGCGCATAATTGGTGCGGGGTGAGTGGATGTCTGAAAAATTATATCATGTTCGTCCCGAATCCGCCGGATTATCACGCCGATTCATGTGTGGATCTGGGCGCTCTATGGAAACTTCCGATCGTTAAGGGAAAGACGCGGCTGAACGTACTCGTTATGCTGACACCTCAGTTCCACTGCCTGTCGCCTCACCATTTCGATAAAGAATATACATGGCTCTACAAAGGGCTGCTCGTCGGAACCGACCCGGTGGCGCTCGACGCAGTTGGATTAAAGATATTTGAGGCTCAACGTCGGCTTTACTTCAAAGAAGACACACCAATACGTCCATCCCCTAAACACATTGCCGCAGCTGATGAAAAACACGGTATTGGAGTGGGCGACCTAAATAAAATTGATCTGATCAAACTTGGATGGCAGGAAGGATTGCTTATCTGAGATAAAAAAACAGGGATGTAATCAAAACAACTATAGCCTTATCGATTCCTCAAAGATTTTAAGAGGAAATTCCAATGTAATATCCTGTTCCAAACCTTTAACGCACAGATAAATATTATCAGATTTTGCGATGAAGGAATAATCACCCTCTTTTAATTTAAACATCACAAAAATTGTTTCAGGTGTAGTGAGGATATTTTTCCTCCTTCCCCAGACATATTTCGGTAGAATAAATTTATTTTCGTCGTTCACAAGGAATATCTGATTCTCCAGAGTTGTGATATCCGGTATATCCAGTACATGACTACCCGGAATATCCAGCATGCCTTCACCCAATAATAATGAATTCATCCAGGCATGATTTTCGATCGTAATTAAAAACATAATTGAATCGATCTGCGTCTTGTTCTTAAAATAATTGCCTCTCGAATCCATTATCTTCTCATTATCCCGGTCATAATACATTCCAAATGATTCCCTGAGAAGAGTCTCAAAATCTGATTCTGCAACTGGTTGAGGAACAGGAATCTGCAGCCATCGGAACTTCGTCATTGCGGCAATAACTGAAGGACAGTAAGGAGTAGCGTAGACTTTTATATTTGTGTGATTGTCGCGAAGATTACTCCTCATATTTCCCATCATAACAGTAAGGCAATCTCTTCTATTCCATTCAGAAACCGGTCTTTTTATTATAGTATCATATGATCTCCACCAAAATATATCTTCAAGGGATTTGCCTAATTCCTTCATGTAACATGAAGAGAACAAGAATACCTGCGCGAGAATTACGATACTGCTCAATATTTTCGAATATTTCATATGATTATAATAGTGGAATACCCGCCTGCGTAACGGGGTAATACAGGTATACTTCGGCGGGCAGGCAGATGACACAGATCATACATGATATTCACAGATATTTATCTGTGTTATCTGTTTACCCGCTGAAGTCACGAAGTGACGGAGGCGGGTGTTCTTTTTTACCTTATCACCACGAACTTGCCCGTCTGCTTACCAAGTTCAGAATCAACGATAAATAAGTACACGCCGCTCGCGAGGGCACGACCACTTTCATTCACGAGTTCGTATGTGATATCGCCGCGATCCTCCCGGTATCCCTCAATCCATTTCCCGCCTTTCTCGTAGCCGTTCGCAATTGTGTTCTTAATAACTGTAACCTTCTCACCTACGAGCGTGAAGATACGAAGCGTCCATTCTCCCCGCGGCAGATGGATAAACTTCACTAAACGCATGTTCTCATTCCAAAACCATTCATGCCCCTCCCAGCCACCGTTTTCGTATGAGTAATTCTGGTCGGTGCGGTACGGATTCGGGACTACCAACACCTCGCCCACCTTTTCAGATGGGAGAAACGACATGTCCACCTTTACCCAGTTCTCACGCAGACTAGATTCGCTGTACTCTGAGTAAAGAGTATCATACCTTATGGATCCATCCGGCTGGGGTATTTTTAAGAGTGTGATATCAGGTAATCCGATCGAGGTAACTGCATACCAGTACCTTTTGCCGTAAACGAGGTTTGAGTCGATGAATGTAGAATCAAAATGCGAAAGCGACCACTCCGTTGCCGTATCCGGCAGGAGATATTCCTTCATTAGGACGAAGCTTTCTTCCTGAGGCACACTTCCGACATCCTCACTGCGGTATAGGCGGAAGCCAGCGAATGTACGACCTCCGGGTAGTTTTCCGTTCTCATCGCATTTATGGATTGTGCAATCGCCGGTGGGATTGCCGCAGGGCGGATTGGTCCGGCGCCAGTGGTCATCAGGAAAAGATTCGGTAGATTTGCTTGAATCATCCCAAACCTCTATTGCTGATAGTTCGACACCTCCCGGTCTTTCGGAAAATGACCATTTTAATTCGGCCTTGTTCTTTCCGACATCGACATTCATATTTGGTGATACAAGCTTTACCGGCATAGCATATCCCCGGTTATACAACTGGATTGCTCTTCGTGCGTTATCCGTCATCGCTTCAAAAAATCTTGAGTATCCATAACCGGATACTAGTGCTATTGAAACTTTTAGCGTATCACCAGGTATGAGTTCGTCAAAGGGACCGAAGGAGTAAAGAAACTTTGTGTCACTAAGCCATGTCACTGGTTGACTTTGATCGCCCGGTCTTATTCCGCTAATAAGTTCATAAATTGTTTGATCGACAGGTGATCCAAAATATCCCCCACCTATCAGTGTATAATCTGTCCAGTGAAAAATAAAAGTCAACTCATCAAGTGGCTTAGGAGTTCCCAATATCGTGATACCGAGCGGCGTTGACCCCCGATCGATTGGATTATGAATGTATGCTGTCCTCAGCGATTCTACGTAAGCAGAATAGTTATGCTCATAATATTGAGGTACATTGATCGATCCTATATCCATATCTGCGTACAAACCGACATATACGTCCCGTACGGTGTCGTTTCCTATGTTCACAAAGAAATAATCAAACGGAAGGAGTGCCTCTGAATATTTATTATTCCATGCATACGATTTTTGAATACACATCAATCCCATTGGGACATGACCTTGAAATATTGGTCTCGAAAAAGTATCAGTCGCGAAACAGTAAAGATCATTTTCTGATATGGCTCCATAGTCTTCATCAACATGCGGCTCACCATGATCTGGTATTCCATTTTTCTCCAGCCAGCGGTCCCTATTATTTTTAAACGGCTGACTTCCATCCGGATTTGGGTGACACTTATCCCTTGTTACTGGATTATAGTTATCTCCCGCCGGATCAGGATTCAAATAAGAATCGTATGGATTTCCATCACAACTCATCTCCACCGGATCTGCTAAACCATCGGCCCCGACATCATCAATCGAAGGATTCCAATCACCGTCGTTATCTGTACCGTCAAGATCGTCT
>CAYGXH010000196.1:0-6058 GCA_964353675.1 uncultured Chlorobiaceae bacterium | reverse complement strand
GGTGTGACAGCTGTTGTTTCCTCCTGCACCAGACGCTCTATTGAATTTCGCAATCGCTCAGGATTGACGGGCTTTAGTAAGTAATCGATAGCATCGACTTCGAATGCGCGGATCGCATATTCGTCGAATGCTGTTACAAAGATGACTTGTGCTTTTAGATCGATTTTGTTGAATAAGTCGAAGCCGGATTCTCCGGGCATCTGAATATCTAGAAATATAAGGTCCGGAGATATTTCGTTAATAAGTGTAACTGCAGAAGGCACACTATCAGCTTCGCCGACGATTTCGATGTTCTCATATTCCGATAGGAGTGATCGGAGATCTTTCCGCGCCAGCCGCTGATCGTCAACGATGATAGCCCGATATTTCTTCTTCATGCTCTGCTCCGACAATTTGATCGATTTCGACTATTACTTGAATCCAATTATCTTTTTCAACTGTAGTAATTTTATGGTGTCCCGGCAACGCATTCTCTAGGCGGGCTCTGATATTTTCCAATCCTGTTCCTGTACTTATTGATCTCTGAATGTTGCTTGGAGTATTTTCAACCCATCTACCGGTATTTGCGACGGTAATTTTTAATTTGTCATTAATTACTTCTGTTTCAATGCGAATCCTGAGTGGCATGGGACTCGTTTGCATTCCATACTTAACCGCATTCTCAACAAGTGGGTGAATAAGAAAGCTTAAAATTGGGATTTTTTCAGAACGGGGATCGATTCTATATGTTATATCGAGTTTATCTTCATACCCTTTCTTTTGTATCGAGAGATATTGGTGAATGGCATTAAGCTCATCTTTCAACAGAACTTCCGGATTATTTTTATCAAGGAGCGAATAGCGTAAAAATTCAGATAGCTCAGAAACCATTGTCTTTGCGCCCTGCTCATCCTCGTCAACTAAAGCCCGTAATGAGTTAAGAACATTAAAAATAAAGTGTGGATTCAGCTGGTATTGGAGCATCTGAAGCTGGGCGTTGTGTGCCAAAGAAGTAGTTTGTGCAACTCTTTCTTTTGCCTGGTCCCAGTCCAAACGTATTTTGATTGCGAAATAAAGGCAACTCCACGCAAATGGCAAAGTAAAGATGACGTATATTTCGTTCAATATGTTTTGTAAATTGGCGTATGAAGCGAAAGAAGCCTGTGGAAGCATTATGTATCGTATAACATATATACTGCAAAGCCAGACGAGCAAAAATAGCACCGAGCCGATGGCAATGGTTATCAGCAAGCTCGCAATGGATTTCCTTCGATAGTCAATTTTTTGGTAGTAAATTCTCAGGAGTAGTGTGAGAAAAAAAGCGCTCAGAAGTTGCAGCAAGACCATTAAATTATCCCAGAGTGGCCAGTCTCTGGTCATAAGATTAATAAAAGTATGTACGACCAGCAGAATAGACCATCCAGCAATCTGGAAATGCCAAAATGTAAGCGATTTTACTCTAGGTAATGAGAGAGCCATCTTTTTTGGAATACTAATGGATATGAATATCTTGACGTATACTAATAATCCGAGATGCCAACCCGTTCATCTTTCGTGATGCCAATAATTTCTATATCTGCGTGGACAGTACCATCTTTTTCGAAGGTCTTGAAATAATACCGGCCTGGGAAAACATTTTCCAGTTGCGCTTTCACATTTTCTATTCCCGATTTTGTTGCAGGGGAGTTATTTTGAGATTTTTCTGAAGAGTTTATCCACTTACCAGTGTTAATCACAGTTATCCTGAGATTCCCGTCGTGCAGCATGGTCCGAATGCAGACTTGCAAGGGGTAAGGACTGGTTTCCATCCCATATCTGATTGCGTTTTCAACCAGTGGTTGAATAAGGAAACTTGTGATTGGAAGGTCTTCAGTACTGGGATCTATTTCAAAACGGATTTCTAATTTTTCTTCGTATTGCATTTTTTCAATTGACAGATAATGCTTAATGGCATTAAGTTCATCTTTGAGAAGTACCAGTATGCCGTTTTTACTCATAAGTGTATACCGCAGGCATTCTGATAGATCTGTAATCATGAGTTTCGCGAGGTTTGTATTATCACCGATCAATGCCCTGATGGTGTTAAGCGCGTTGAATACGAAATGAGGATTTAACCTATAACGGAACATTTGAAATTGTGCCCGGATATTTATTGCATTTGCTTTTTCTATCTGCTCTCTTTGCTGATCCCAATCCATCCAGTACTTAAGCCCAAAATATAAAACACTCCAACCAAGGTACAAGAGTGAAGAATATTTTATCCACGAAAGCATGGAATATGGTAATAACATCTCTAAACCCGTTTTATCGCCATAAACCCAATATTGGATTAATCCCGATAAGCAGTGCCAGATAATAGTTGTCAGAATGGACCAAAAAGCGATTAATCCAATCAAGGAAAATATAGATAGTTCCTGGTACTTAATTCTTTTGTACTTCAGACGTAAGAGAGAGGTTAGAAGAAAGCCGGAAATATTATCAAGTATTCCTAATGCAAAGTATGATTCTTTCTGGAAAAATGAAACAAATGTGATCGCGGCGTAGTAAATTGACCACCCAATTATCTGGTAGAACCAAAATGATCGCAGATTTATTTTTGTAGGATTAAATAACATTATCATCTAATACAGTATTGATCGCTGTGGACTTATGAAATATAATAATTTTATAGAAGAAATATCGGAATAATAATGGATAGTATTATAAGATAATATCTCTGTGGTTTCATACTTCTCTTAGTGGTGATAAAAAACGTTGAAAGGCAGCTAAAAGTAACAACAGATCAAATCAGAAATCGTGAAAGTATTCAATTCCGGTGGATTAAAACAATGATTTTCTTTGGTCACCACTCGGAGAGATATCATGCCATTGAGAGATTATTCATAGCAGCGGATTTTAAGTTTAATTAAAATGGTTACAGAAGAACACTTTCTTTCTCCGATGTGGTGGAAAATCCTGTATAAGAGGGGTGAATATTCTTAACAGATAGTGTAAGGAATCGCAATGTCACTTTATAAAAAATATCTATTAATCACACTATTTTTATTAGTAATGGTTAATATTTCAGTCTGCCAGGATTTACTCTCCGGCGCTGAGCATGTTTCATTCGATTCTGTAAATAACCGCTATCTTGTCTCAAGTGATCTAAATGGGCAGATAATACAAATCAATAACGATGAATCTCAACGTATTTTTAAAGATAATCTGGGAAGCTGTTTGGGAAATTGTATCTTTGAAAATGTATTATACGTTTCCTGCAATACTCGCATCAGGGGAATAGATTTAACAACCAGAGAAATCATCATGGACCTCTTTATTCCGGAGACTTCACAATTGGATGGGATGACGACTGACGGAAGAGGGAACTTATATGTTGTTGAATCAATCCGGAGAAGGATATACAAAATTAATCTCTTGTCCCAACAATATACAATATTCGTCAGAAATACGAATTACGCTTATCCACAAGATATAACATTCGATTCAAGGAATAACCGACTTTTATTGTGTTCGTTTGAGCTCGGATCGCCCATCCAGGGAATAGACCTTAATGATTCAACAATTTCAATTATTGTACCAACATCGTTGGGAAATTTTGATGGGATCAATATTGATACTGCCGGCGCCGTTTATGTCTCAACATGGCATGGTGATGGTGAAATTTACGTTTACGATAATCACTTCAGTCGGGATCCGATTCTCATCTCGCATGGTTATGATGGACCCGCAGGATTAGAGATAAATAACCGGGATAATGTTATTGCTGTTCCAAATTATGATGGCAACAGAGTTGATTTCATTTCCTTATTTGCTCCGTTATGGCCTACTGAGTTTAAAGCATACAGTGATTACACAACACCGGGATCAGTAAATTTAAGCTGGACAGATCCATTATACCGGTCGGACGGTACACCGTTAACTGATTACAGGATTCATATTTTCAGAAACTCAGTATTCATCGCTGAGATTGATTCTGGCGTGCAAACATTTGTCGATACAGGATTAATAACGCACCAGAATTATAAATATTTTATCCGAGCAGTACATCAGCATGATTCCAGTAAAGTTGATTCCACAAGCGCCTATGCGGGTGGAAGTGCTGTACCACAATCTGTTCTCTCCTTATCAGCAGATGATTCAAGCGATGGCATTCTCATAAGGTGGATCAATCCATTACACCAGATTGATGGAACACCGCTGAACGATATCGCATACATTCTTATCTACCGGGATGGAATTCTGTTCGATAGCCTTAGCCAAACGTTTTCTGATACAGGCAAGCCGCGCTTTTACTTCGATTCCTGCCTGGGATATCACATCTATAATTTATGCGTCCGGGATAATGAATCTCCGGTCAATTATAGCGTTTTCACAAGTCCGGTCTTTGGTTTCGGAGGTTTGCTTACAGCGTATTCTGATAATTTTGAAAATAACTTGGGAATGATATACCGAACTGGATCGTGGGATACAACGAAATCGATTGCACATGCGGGCGAGTATTCATTGACCGACAGTCCGGAAGGTAATTACGGTAATAATGCGAATACACATATTTTACTCCCCCCTGTAATCATAAACGGTGAGTATATACTGCGTTTTTTTAATATCGCGATTATCTGGCCCCTTCATGACGCGTATGTTGAAATCAGCCGGAATCAGAGAAAGACATTTTCGGTATTGAAGAGATATAACTGGACGGCGTATAGCCCGTGGCAGGACGGTCATGCCGACCCCGGAGACTGGAAGGAGGAAATATTTGATCTTTCGGAATATGATGGGGATACCGTTACGATACGGTTTCGGTTGTTTGCCCCGGGAAGCGGAACTAGGGCAGACGGATGGTATATAGATGATGTTGAGGCGGGTCCGGTGCCTCAGATGACTGATTCATATTCTGTGCGTAGCGGCTGGAATATGGTATCGCTTCCACTAAAGGTGTCAGACAGATACAGTGGAAATGTATTTCCGCCGGCAGTTTCCGGTGCATTCGGGTACCAAGTGAGTTATGTCGTGAGTGATTCGATTGAGGATGGATTTGGATATTGGTTGAAGTTTGACACTGCGTCAGTATTAGAAATGACGGGTGAGATGTTGCTCAAAGATACGATAGTAGTCCGGTCTGGCTGGAACATGATAGGATCAATAAGCTGTGCTGTTGAAACGGCGGATGTAATAACAATACCGCCCGGTATAGTACGGTCTGGTTACTATACATATGATTCTGTTTACAGGAATAACGGTAACCTGTTGCCCGGGAAAGGATATTGGGTGAAGGTATCACAGGATGGGAAATTGATTCTTTCAATGTTTCAGAATTCATCGAAAAATGATAAAACATCAATAGACGATAATATAAATCAAGAAATGAGTTGGCTCGAGTTTACAGATAGTCATGGATATAAACGAGCCCTGTATTTTATCGATAAACTTCCGAGTGAAATGTCATTAGATTCTTACGAGCTTCCTCCTACACCACCCGAAGGAGCATTTGATGTGCGGTTCGCGTCGCAGCGCACGACGGAGGCAGCAGATTCAAATCGGAATTCCTTCCCTATACGGATACAATCGGCTCATTACCCGCTGACGATCAGATGGAGCGTGAATGAAAGCCAGAACTCAAAATGGATGCTGGAGTATGGATCTGGGACGGTCTCGTTGGCTGGAGAAAGGTGTATCACAATTCATGATCCTGTAAATTTTGTAGTAAAGTGGATTGGGATAAACACAATATCGACACCGAAAGAATTTTCGCTGTTCCAAAACTATCCCAATCCGTTCAATCCCACGACAACAATCCGCTATTACCTGCCGAAAGCATCAAAGGTGACATTAACAGTTTACAACGTATTGGGTCAAATAGTGAATATACTCGTTGACGAAATCCAGGATGCCGGGAACAAATCAACTGATTGGACCGCAGGCGAAATCGGAAGCGGACTTTACTTCTACCGCCTGGAAGCAATTGATGTGAACGATCTATCAAACAGTTTTATACAAGTCAATAAGATGGTTTTGATAAAATAGGTGTCGTGTGAAAACCGTTTAATAATTACAGAGGTGATTAAGTGAAGATTTCTTT
>CAYGXH010000195.1:0-6087 GCA_964353675.1 uncultured Chlorobiaceae bacterium | reverse complement strand
ATTAGGAGTACTGGTGGGAAAAGAGAGATATTGTTAACCTTGCGAAAGTGGGCTTTGTTGAAATATGTAACTTTCGCAAGGTTTTTTTTGGAATAATCTTCAGATGTCAATATGGCAGTCAGCTCTATCGAAATTATTTTTATACATTTACAATGGAATATACACGTTTTGCTGAAAGTGTGAGGTGATAATAAAAAAAAGAAAAACTGAATTAAACTACATTAATGGGATGACAAGTGTAGTGAACTGCAGTTAAAAACTAGTTACAAGAACTTGCTTATCTGTATTAAGACAAATATATAGAAATTTTATCCTTATAGCTCTACAATCCCTCTACCGAATCGGTAAGGTGATGCAGAAAAGCATTAAGCATTATCATGAAGGGATTAACCAAAAAGTAAATATTCATAGTGTTTCTTTGAGTCTTTGTGCACTTGTGGTGGATAAAAACTTTGATTACTGAGTAAATTCAAAACATTAATCACAAAGACACCAAAGTTCACAAAAACCTTTTTAGACAATCCCATAGTAAATTCGGCAAAGAAATGAAGCCGTTTATACGGTTTCCAATCTGGTAAGCTGTCGAAACAGCTTTCAAACCTCCCGGTTCATCGCTACACACCGATAAATCGATGTGTTAATGAGAGGCTAAAAACGGTTGATTTCCGATTCCTGTCCCTGAATCAGGGATGAAGTAATCGGAAATCTGGCTCTGTTGACGGGGATAAATTTACGATTTTTCCCTCCTTCAACCAAAGACAGAAATCGGAAATTGAACACCTTCCCGATTGGGAAATAAGAAATGTTTTTTTGATATTTGAGAATTAAATTAACGAAAGGTTTTATTTAGGATGAAAAAGGCACTGGTGTGTGGCGCGGGCGGTTTCATCGGAGGCCATTTGGTAAAAAGATTGAAGAAAAACGGTTATTGGGTGCGTGGCATTGATATAAAAAAGCCGGAATTTGCAGCAACAACTGCGGATGATTTTCTTCTGCTCGATTTGAGAGAAAAGACTAATTGTGATATCGCGTGTAAATCGCATGATGGAAGTCCTTTTGATGAAGTTTATCAGTTGGCCGCTGATATGGGCGGCATGGGATTCATCGATTCGGCGGAATGCGAGATTATGCGAAACAACGCATTGATCAATATTAATATGATACACGCGAGTGCGGATAAGAAAGTGAAAAGATATTTATTCACCTCATCCGCCTGTGTATACAGGGATATGGAGCCTGATGAACCAGAGCTTTCTGAAGAGGAAGCTTATCCGGCTCTTCCTCATAACGAATACGGCTGGGAAAAATTATATGCTGAGCGAGTCGCTATGGCTTACGGCCGCAGATTTGGCATAACAGTACGGATCGCGAGACTGCAAAATTGCTACGGTCCGGAGGGAACCTGGCGGGGTGGACGGGAGAAAGCTCCGGCAGCTCTCTGCCGCAAGATAGCAGAAACTGAAGACGGAGGCACAATCGATGTGTGGGGTGACGGCTCTGCCATGCGTGCCTACACGTTCATTGAAGACATGCTGGACGGAATCTTAATGCTCATGTATTCTGACCTGGAAAACGGTGTTAATATCGGTGATCCCGAATATGTATCAGTGAATCGACTCGTTTCTATTATTACCGAAGTGGCAGGTAAAAGGATAAATATTAAACATATCGAAGGACCTGTCGGCGTCAGAGCTAGAAACTTCAGAAATGATAAAATACGTTCTCTCGGCTGGAAAGCAAATTTTCCCTTAAAGAAAGGCATCGCTGCCACATACCCGTGGATAAAAACTCAGGTTGAGGTGAATAGAAAGAAACGCTGAGTTTAATAAAATATCCCTACCGATTCGATGTCAGACCCCTATATATATAGGTCCCTTTTGCATATTGTATAATTCTTCCATAAATTAAATTTATATTTGACATAGGTTCTCGGAGCGTCTAGGATGGGATATGCGCTTCTGTGACCTGATAGTTCTGGTGAGGGAATTGAACTTCCAATCACACTTTCTCTGCTTCTTAACTACCAAGCCACTCCGGCGCATTAAAAACAGGCGGAATAGAATTAAGTATACAATGACTCTGTTTAACTTATTAGGTATCCAGTAGGCTTTGAAGACATACATTAATCATAAGTTCGTCTCTTGTGTGAATTGTAAGGTCATGAAATTGATAGTTTTTTTAATACTTTTCTTCCTTTTCTTTAGAAACTCATATGCTCAGCCATCTTGGCTTGAAGATGTATTGAAAGATAGTTCAATTACTGTTATTAATGAAGAAGCCAGCGAAATTATTCTTTTTAAAACCACCACGATAGAATTTAATTCACGGGGCTATGCAGATATTCTAGTTCGTACAGTAACAAAACTTCTAAAGATAAACGATGAGCGAAGGGATATTTTGCTTGAACGAAGTGTGCCAAAAAGGAGTATAGATAACATTCGAGGGTGGCGGATCTTACCAAACGGCAATGTGGAAAAATTACAGGATGAAAATATTACTGAGTTGAGTTTTTCCAAAATTCAAGCTTACTACGACGAGGGAAAATTTATTCATGGACAGTTCCCTTACGTTCATACCGGCGATATTATTGCTTACGAATACGAAATCGAAGACAAGGATTGGACAAGCCTTCATCAGCATTTTGTTTTCCAAATCCAACAGCCTGTTGCTTTCGCGCAGTTTAGTGTTGAAATTCCAAAGGGCTGGAAACTCAATGAAAGTGAATGGAATCTCGATAGTATTCATTTTAAACAGCAAGAAACGAAGTACATTTGGACCGCACGTAACTTGCCTTATCAACCCGAAGAACCATTAATGCCGCCATGGTCGTTTTTATCACGTCATCTGACGATAGCTGTCTATAATCCCGCTGATACGACCTCATTGCACTTTTCAAATTGGAATCAAGTTATAAGCTGGATTCAACGCCTCGGCGAACCCCCGGCAGTGGTTAATGATTCATTAAAAAATTTTGCACTTGAAGTTATAGAAAACCTCACAACTGAGGAGGATAAAGTCCGTGCAATAGCTGATTATGTTAAAGATAAAATCCGATATGTCGCCGTTGAAATTGGACGCGGAAGATGGGAACCGCATGCAGCGTCGTTGACGCTTCAAAATAAATATGGCGACTGCAAAGATAAAGCCACGCTCCTCCGTGCATTACTTCAGGCTATAGACATACCTTCATATCTAACATTGGCAAACACTTCTTTTTATATAAACCATGATTTTCCGACTCCGTTTCAATTTAATCATGCAATTGTTGCGATTCCTGTACGTGGCTTTATGGAAAAGGAGCAATTCAAAAATGCTCTGGCGCATGATTGGTTATTTTTCGATCCGACAGATGAAGCGACACCGATTGGCTTTTTACCACCACAATTACAGGGCGGCACTGTTCTCGTTGCCACCGAGGCTGATTCTGTTCTTGTTCAACTTCCTTATGGTAGACCAGAATCAAATTTGCGTACATATCGTTGTGATATGACATTCACATTGGATGGTTCCATAAAAGCCTCTGCTATGATTATTGATAAGGGATTCTATAGGCATTATTTGCATTACCTGTTCGACAACACTTCGAAAGAAGAGCAGCTTCGTTCCTTGCGAAAATTC
The DNA here is from genome assembly GCA_964353675.1 of uncultured Chlorobiaceae bacterium. GTDB lineage: Bacteria > Bacteroidota > Ignavibacteria > UBA10030 > SZUA-254 > CAYGXH01. Next base: position 2,469 of record CAYGXH010000195.1, on the reverse strand, counting down.
CTTTCATTTAATTTTCAAAATGTAACTATTCCTGATTATCACACATTTGCGGACACTGATTCGGTGTGGACAATATTTAATTTTACGGTTCAGCAAAAACCAAACTCCTCCGGTGAGACGATTCTTCTTAAACCAAATATATTTGATATGAATGACCTCCCGCCGCTCACAAATCCCACACGTGTCCATCCAATATGGTTCGGTCCACCGAAGGTTATTGAATATGATTTCAATCTCGAATTACCTTCTCTATGGGAGCCCATAGATGACTTTCCCGATCAGACTTCTGCTTGTTTGGATGTGGCGTTTTTACACTACCGCATTATCCCTGAAAATGGGAAACTCCATTTTACGTCTCGTGAACAATACTCTGGTTGGTTAGTTACGAAAGAAGACTACGAACAAGCGAAATTATACAGTCGGGCAAAACGCGCGATTAGTAATTTGACACTGAGACTTCAATCAAAGGTGAGGTGAACTTATGTTTCGCATCCCAATTCAATGCATTTTTATTTTATTAGCTTTATCGGACAACATAATCGCACAAGAATCCTCATCTTGGCTTCCAATTACGGAAAAAGACTGGGAAGTCGGGAAAGATTCATCAAAAGGTATTTTCGAAGCAGTGATGCTATTCGAAAAATTAGCTGCAGACGAATCGGAGCTTGTTGACGAAGAATGTTATCTCCGGGTATATCGCCGCATTAAAATTTTGAATACCCGAGGAGAAAATTGGGCAGATGTTAGTTTACCGTACGATGCTAAAAAGGAAAAAATTAAAAAGATTATGGGACGAACAATCCTGCCAGACGGTGCAATTTACGAGCTAAAGAAAGAGCATATTCTTGAAAAGGAAATAGTGAAAACTGAGGGAGTGAAAGTCAAGCAGAAATTCTTCTCGCTTCCCGGTGTTACCGATAGCTGTATCATCGAATATATTTATGAGTATGAAACAACAACGCCAAATGCGATATGGATAGCTCAAAAAGAAATTCCCGTTCTTCATTGGGAGTATAGATGGAAATTTCAAAAATCAGAAAACCGTAGAATTGGATTCACTAATATTTTCTTAATTCTGTTATACGGCGGAGGTACCGCGCCAAATTATCTATGGTATAACAGCACTAAACAATTAACCATCGAGCAAATTCCTTCGCCGGAGAATCCAGACGAAGTTATATTCAGTGTGAATGACCTTCCATCATTTGATGCAGATCCATATTCACTTTCTGATGAAGCTTTAAAAGCACAGTTAAGATTATACTATGGCAGCCCAATGAGCCCATCATATTATTGGTCAAGCATTTCAAATATGATCCAAGAAGAGATTAATAATTTTATGGACGCGCCAAGAATACTTAAAAAAATTACAGCTCAATTTTCTTCGCTCACGTCAGATTCTGAAAAAATTGCTGCCGTGTATCGCTGGCTTCAATCTAATATTAAAAACGTAACGTATGCATCATCGGGTGAAGAATTCAAGGAAAATGAAAGTGTCGATGACGTCATCTCGCGGGGATATGGGACGCAACAGGAAATCAACTTCCTCTTCCATTTTTTATTGAAAGAATTGGGTATCAATTCATTTCTGGTTTTTGTGACGGATAAAGACAAAGAAATATTTCTCATGGATGCAAAGTATTGGCAATTCCATCGGTCTCTCGTTGGTATTATTGATTCACTGAATCAAATAACATACAGTTCGCCCGGTGATGTTGGAACCTCAATGAAACAAGTACCTTGGAATTGTGAGGGGCAATCGGCTTTGTATGTAGGAGTTCAGACCGGGGAAATGATATTTCGAGATATTCCAGTTTCACCCTCGGATAAAAATGTATATACTCAGATTATTAAACTTGATGTGGATACTAATTTGAATGTTCAAGGAAGTGCAACACGGATATACTCGTGGCATTATGCTCGTACGGTTAGGTTAGATCTGCACGATATGTCTCGTCAGGAACAAGAGGAGTTCTTAAAAAATAACTTTAGAGATAGCCTTGCAAAAGGATGGTGTGACTCGTTAAAGATGAACAATTTTGCGGAACAAAATGATACCGTCACTGCGAGTTTTACATTCCGTGGGCTTCGGCTTGAAGAGGAAGCTAACGGAAATATTTATTTTAAACCGTTTTCCATGTTTCCAAATATCGAAAATCCATTTTTATCGGAAACACGAATCCACCCAATTTTGTTCGACTATGCATTTCAAACAAATCAAATAATTAATTTCATTATACCACAAACAATTAATATTGAATCAATACCTGATGAATTTAAGTTTAGTAATCTATTCGGAAAATTAGAAGCAAAAACAACGCGCACAGGCGATACTATTCGCGTTGACACAAAATTTATACTTAATTATCCGCGCTTTACGCCTTCAATGTATGAAGCTGTTCGAAAGTTGTTTCAAGAGCGACAACGATTCAACGACATTACCGTCATATTAAAAAAGAAAAAATAAGG
>CAYGXH010000194.1:0-6096 GCA_964353675.1 uncultured Chlorobiaceae bacterium | reverse complement strand
TTCTTCTAAGCAGTAATTATCATCAAAATGAAAAATTACAGCTTATCTTCTTTTCCGCTCTGTAACCTCTTACTTCTTCAAAATCAGTAATTTTCACTCAGACCGTCATTCATTTACCATTTTTTAAGGGAAATGGATAAATAACGGATATTATTATTGACTTAATAAATTATTTGAATTAAATTGAGCTTAAATCCGCGGAGTACTTTCAACGACCACTGCCATTCATTCAAAATATTAACCATATGATCCTTGGAGGGTATATGAAAAGATCTCTATTACTTAGTCTATCACTGATAAGTTTTGTCGTAATATTCCTCTTTAATGAGGGACAGGAAAATATTAATCGACACGTCTCAGTTGATACGCAAAAAAGTGACAAGTATCCTGCATCTCAATATTTTAAAAATTGGTACGCGCCCTATGATGTGTGGCCGGTTGAAATGCAAACGGCAGCAATTGAGCAAATTAAGAAATTACCCGGTGACGAGGCAATTACTTTTTATGATAAATCAGGACGTTTAAGAACTTCATCAATAAGTCCATGGGTCCAGAAGGGACCATATGGCATTGAACACCTTCAGGATAATCCCCCAAACCCATCCTTTTACAGTTACTATTCTGGCAGGATTATTTCTCTCGCAGATGATGGCTCCGGTGGTTTTTATATCGGCTCCGCTAATGGGGGTCTTTGGAAAAAAATATCTACTATCGTATATGAACCTATCAGTGATGACGTTCAATCGTTAGCGATCGGCGGAGTTGCTGTCGATCCGACTGATATCAATCGGATTTTTATCGGTACAGGAGAATTTAAAGTAAATTATGGTACGGGTGTGTATCGCTCGACTGATGGAGGAGGGGAATGGGAACTCTTACCGTTAAGTCCTTCACCATCGATAGTAACAAAAATATTAATATCAACTGCACCGAAATATATCTTCGTTTCTTCGTATATGGGTGTCTACCGTTCGACAGATGACGGCGATACATGGACAAGGTTATTTGATAAAAATGTATGTGATATGTCTATATCACCAGGAGGATTTATGCTTGCGGGCGTTTATAAGGATGGCATCTACAAATCGATAGATTGGGGAGTAAACTGGTTTAAATTAACCACCGACCTCCCCTCGACAGAAATAGGGAGGATTTCAGTTGCCTGTGCACCTAACAATACATCCAAAGCATACGTTCAAATTGGAAATCGGGCAACGGATTCAGTACGGGGTGTTTATAAAACAACCAATAGTGGAAGTAACTGGATTGATGTCACTCCTACACCGTCAGAATTATCCGGAGGTAAGAATAATTATTTAGGTCAGCAATGGTACAATAATGTTATCACAGTCAATCCCGAAAATTCAGATATTATCTGGGCTGGCGGAGTTTTTCTTATGCGTTCGGCTGATGGCGGAGATACATGGCAAAATATCGGTGCAACTGGCGCCTTACCACGGCGTGTTCATCCCGATATCCATGTTTTGATGTATGTTGGATCAACGCTCTATGTCGGTTGTGATGGTGGTGTATTTTATACGAATGATGAGGGTACTTCTTGGAATTCAAGTATTAATGAGTTTCTTCCAATTACTCAGTTTTATAACATAGGTGTAGAATTCATTGGCGGCAGAATAAAGTTCGGCGGTGCCCAGGATAACGGAATTTCAGGAACAACTACCTCCTCTCCGGATTATTGGACACTTAAAATAGGCGGCGATGGCATCGATGCGGCAGTTGATCCTGTCTGGTCAAATAATATTTACGTAACTCACAATGGTCCGAACAAGAATTGGCGCAGACGATCAACAGATGGAGGTTATTCCTGGACATCAATTAATAGCCCGATGACCGAAACAGGTGCTACAGGGCAAGATTTTTGGCATACATATATCGTGACCCATCCGATGGGAACAAATTGGATATTTACAAATGCGGGTAGTTACGTTTACTGGTCGAGCAATAAAGGTGATACCTGGTTACGGATGGGAGGGTACGAATCGATGGATATTACCGGACGTCCTAGTGTGAATTACGACGCATCATTCGTTTATTTACCGGTTAACGATCTATTCCAAGTATTAGCAGGTTTCACCTACGTGCCTGCCAGCAACTCATGGACTATGGGATATATATCGAATGGTCTCCCGTCGAAAAGTGTGAAAAGGATTTGTCCGGCAGCAACGGAACCAACAAGGGCGTACGCGCTTTTTTATGGGATCGGGGATAATGATAAAATTTATAAAACAACAAATAAAGGGCAATTATGGACAAATATCACAAATGATCTGCCCGACCTGCCGGTTAATGATTTATTAGAAATTCATTCCCAAAAACTTATCGTCGGAACAGATAAAGGTGCATTCATAACTACTAACGGCGGATCGAATTGGGTTCGCTGGAATGCCGGGATGCCTTTAGGTACTCAGATAATGGATTTGGAAATTACGTATAGGGATGATCAGTATTATGTAGTAGCCGGAACGTACGGAAGAAGTACATTCGAACGACTTAATACAGGGATGGATGGGTATTTTTCTTTAAACTCGTTTAAACAAAAATTGTATAATTTATCTCCGGGAGCGACAGTTAACGATTGTACTATGGTCTATAATAAAGGCGAAGCAGAACTTGATATTTCAGCAGTGTGGAGTAAAAACACTTCTTTAATAATTACGCCGACATCCGGAAGAATACCACCGGGAGATAGTCTTAAATTCAACTTCTCAGTATATGTTCCTTCGGTTGGTGGTCCATTCGGTGGAGGTTCTCGAAATTTCAGCGCTGAAATTGTATTCGTTCATAATGCAGCCGGTTCACCTTCGGTTCTTCAATTAGAAGGTTATATAGGTGATGAGGCCTCTTATAGAACATTTGAACCCGAAAGTCTTATTGTAAAAAAGGAAATCAAACGAAATCCCATATCTACTTCATGGTGTTTTAATTTCGACAACAATAACCGACAACGTAATCCAGCTTCTGCTTTGTACGTGGAATTCAACAGCCCTATTCTAGAGCTAACCTCATATACGCCGTTCGATAGTGCTGAAAATGTCGATGGTAAAGGTAAAAAATGGAAATTTTCAAACGGTTCGGTAGATCCGGATAAATCAGCCTTCATCTGCGGAAAAACGAAGGGTAAAAAAAGTCAAAGAATAAAGCGGTGGTGGTGGATTGCCGATCTTGTTGTGTGGGAAGGTGATGTTGAGAGGAGTGTTGAAGGGATACTTGGCGAAATTAATGGTAAAAAACTTCCCTATCGCCAGGTATACGATTTGGGTATGCCGAACACCGCAAATCTGCGCAGGGATGTTTTCAGCAGCTATCCGTTCGATAAAACCAGGCCGCTTATTATTGGAGTTGCCGATCCTGATTCAAAACTGAAAAAAGTTGCATATGTGTCATTTGCCAAGCACAGTGATTTACTCAACTCACTCAAACCAGGTAGAAGTGGTAAAATGCATGACGGTCCGCCCAGATCTTTTGAATTCTATGATAATGGTAAAGAGATGATTGGCGTAATTAAAAAACTAACCCCCGATAAACAGAGCAACCGATTGTTTGCAGAACTCGTTGCTTTAAAGCTTAATATAGCGGCCGGCAGAATTGGGATTACACCAATTACCTACTTAGATGATGCTCCAATTAGTGAAGGGATCAATTCATTAGGCAAGACCTTGGGGATAGAACCCGTACCCTGGGATGAACTCAAATATGTGGATCCGGGTAATCTTCTGGACGGATACCGAATCTGGCAGATCGATTCACTCGCCGACAGATATATGACTTATGGCGACAGTTCTGTTTTTGGTAATGCCATTGTCCTTGATTCTGTTATCCGTAGAATCAATCGGGCTTTTGTCGGACCGCTTGACACAATCTCATTTGCGAATGAATTGAAGTTCACAGCTGTTCGGCCGATTGCCGAGGTACCATTCCTCGAGCGTGCTCCCTCACTTCGGTCTACAGCTAATTTAGGTCAGCGAATTGAATCAATATTACCCGATGAATACGAACTATATCAAAACTATCCAAATCCCTTTAATCCCGTTACAACGATTGAGTTTTATATTCCTGATCAGTCTGTTGTAACTTTAAATATATACGATATGCTGGGTCGTGAGGTAGTTACGCTTATAGATCGTGAGTTATTAGATGAAGGTACTAGTGAAATAGAATTTGACGCCTCAAACTTTGCGACGGGTGTGTATTTCTACAGTATAAAAGCTGAAGGAATATATGAAGAAGGAGAATCGGGAAGAACATATCAGAAAGTAATGAAAATGTTACTGATGAAATAAGTAGGAAAGTGTTAACCTCATGATTCCATATCCCGACCGGCTCATTACCGGTCGGGATTTTATTTATTAAAATTGAATATATTTTTCTTATCGCCATCTGCTAATCGACATAATGGATTTGTCCTTTCCGTAGGTAAGTGAGCCTTTTTTTACGGAAATTCCAACCGGGCTCACTCAAGCTTTGTCAGAATTCCGATTTCTGTCCATACCCAAACGGTGTCAGAAATCTGAATTCTTGCTTAGTTGCCTCTCTTTGTGGCGTAAGAAGCCCGCCTGCTTTTCTGCCCTGTAACCTAATACTCCCGGAATGCTTGTTTTTTTTAACAATTTTCAAGAATAGGCGCTCAAACCACTTCCAAAATGTTACTTACTTGTATCCCAATATTTCAATTCAGCTAATCAGATAACTTAGGTATTCGAGTATTGAGTTTTGTTCCTTTATTCACTAACTTTGACATATGTGAAATCAGCCCTCGTATCTTCCGAATCAATTCATCTGGGATGTAAGAGCTAGGACGAGATCACAATTAGTAATCTGAATTAAAGTACGATTATCGTACTTATCGGTCCTTGTATTAACATGAGCTAGGACTCTTAAATAAATGGGTTTCCCTTTCCTTTCGATCTAACATTTTCAATCTGAAGATTCAGTGATTTTTGGGTGTATTGTTTTTTTGGGATTCATATTAACTATTTCCTGGAGGGATTACATATGAAAAACCTAACTTTCTTTCTTGCGGTAGTATTTAACTTATTATTATCTCCGAGCAATAAACTTTTAGCCCAAATGGATCCACCCGGATATGCATTAAACTTTACCGGGGGTCAGAGGGTAGAAAAAGCAAATCCTAGCAATTTACCAACTGGTGCTATTACAATCGAGGCTTGGATAAAGCTAAATGCATATTTAACTTGGGCAAGTATCGTTGATAGATACGCAAGCGAGAATTGGGATGCTTTCTCATTAGGCCTTGATACTGTTGCCGGAAATAAACTGATGTTCCAGTGGAATAATTACGGTGGTTCTTGGCCTAATACATTTACTGGTGATATAGTTTTAGAACTTGGGAAGTGGTATCATGTAGCTGTCAGTTCAAATGGGAGTTCTGCATTCATTTGTGTGAATGGCGTGCTTGATATGACCGCAAATGTCGGAGCGTTAGGAGATTCTGGTAGCTTAATTATAGGTGCCAACCTAAGCGCCAATGATGAATACTTCAATGGTCAGATCGATGAAGTCCGGATCTGGAATTATGCCCGCACAAAGGAAGAAATAAATAATTCCATGTATAACATTGTCGATCCGGTATCAGCAGGTTTGGTAACTTACTACAGGTTTGATGATGATACTGCGGGGACCACGCTTTCTGATTTAACATCGAGCGCCAATCATGGAACGTTGGTGAACTATCCAGCATGGGTGGAAAGTTATGCCATGGTGGTACCAGTGGCAACGAACGCAACCGACGTGCAGTATTATGAGTTCACCGCTAACTGGACACAACCTGTCATAGGTATAGTAGATGGATATTATATTGACGTTGCCACTGATTCGAATTTTACCGCTATAGTGCCTGGATATGATGGCTTGTACGTTGGAAATACGACGAGTAAAATTGTTGATTCACTTAATAGTAGCCAAACATGCTACTACAGAATATGTGCATACAAAGCATCGGTGGGAAAAGGTGCCTATTCAAATTCAATACAAGTTGCAACATTATCAATCTTTACATAAATTTCAACACCCTATATGCCAGGAGTACATGATGGTTCGGTTGCATGGGGTGATTAT
>CAYGXH010000193.1:0-6108 GCA_964353675.1 uncultured Chlorobiaceae bacterium | reverse complement strand
GTGTGGGTTACCCGATTCGATGGGTTCGGCAATAGTTTTGATGATCCTTCTGATCTCGTCATAGATAAAGAAAGTAACATTTACGTCACCGGTATTGTCGCATCGGCAAGTACGGGGTATGATATAATGACCGTGAAGTACAATGCAAACGGTCTCCAATTATGGAAAGCCCGCTACAATGGACCAGGAAATGCTGACGATAATCCTACTTCTCTTTCCACGGACTACGAGGGATTTGTTTATCTGGGCGGTTCGAGCGTCGGTGACGGAACCGGTCGTGATATACTCACGATAAAATACAACCCGCAGACGGGGGCTCAGATGTGGACCTTCAGATACGATTATCTTGCGAGTAATGATGATATCGGAACGGCAATGGTGCTGGATGCGTTTAACTCCGTCTACGCAGGAGGAAACAGTATTGATGCCACAGCCCAACAAGGGATCGTTTTGCTGAAGTATACGATATCCGGAATTACCGATCAGCTCTGGACCGCACGGTTGAAGGGACCCGGGATGAGTTTTGATCAGGGGCGCTCCCTCATCACGGATGAGTCCGGCAATATCATCATAGGTGGAACGAGCATCGATCCGTTGAATGGAGAAGATTTTGCCCTCATAAAATATTTGCCTGATGGCACTCTCCGGGAAAGTATTCGGTACAACGGACCGTTAGTTTACGACGATGATCTGCAAGCGGTCGTGAGGGATAGTAAGGGAAATATATACCTCGCAGGAACAATTTATAACAGATTTTATCCGTGTGATTACGGGATCGTAAAATATTCATCTGAGGGCGCTAAGGAATGGGAACGTTTCTATAATGGCGAGTCCGATAGTTACGATTTCGTCACGGCAGCTGCGGTGGATGACAGTGATAACGTGATTCTTACGGGTTTTAGTGCAGGGGAACAATCTTATAATTATGTAACTATCAAATATTTACCGTCAGGAGATGAACAGTGGATTGAAACATACGACGCCGCCGGCGGGGGGGATGATCTTGCCTATACGGCGACAACCGATAATGCTGGAAATATCCTAATTGCCGGATTAAGTTACGGCGGCGGTTCAAATTCTGATTGCAGCATCGTGAAATATTCGCAGGAGGGTACGCTTCTTTGGAGCCAACGGTATAACGGTGATGGCGGATTTGATGACAGACTCGTGGATATCGTTGTTGACATGGGTAATAATATATATGTAACAGGCTGGAGTGTCGGGAGCGATACGACTTACGATATAGTCATCATAAAATACGATTCTCAGGGAGAAACGAAGTGGATACGAAAATATCCCGGTCAACAGCGATCGAATCAGTTCGCAGTTGCAATGATCATGAACGGTAAAAATCATATTATTGTAACAGGCCGTCAGCTGGAAGTCACATCTAATTACGCCGATGTTGTAACTCTCTCCTATGATACAAGCGGAAATCAACTATGGACACAGACTTACGATGGTCCCGGCAGCGGAGATGATGTTCCTGCAGCACTTGCCGTGGATAGTGAATCGGCAGTTTATGTCACCGGTAAAACACGCGGTCTGGACGATAGTTACGATTTCCTGACGATAAAATACGATACATCAGGTGAAGTCAGATGGCTGGCTCACTACAGCGCCCTGCATGGGTCCGATGATGAAGCTGCAGATATAACCGTAGATGGGGAAGGAAATGTCATTGTAACGGGTACGAGCAAGGGCAGAAACTGGCGTATTATTTCCACCGTGAAATATTCAAGTATAGAAACCGGCGTTATCGAGGAATTGCAGGGCATTCCCGATCGTTTAGCGCTTGATCAGAATTTCCCAAATCCATTCAATCCGGAAACGATCATACGATATCACATCCCGGCCATCCATCATCTCCCACAGCAATGGGTAACACTTAAGGTGTATAATGTAATAGGTCAGGAAGTAGGGACAATAGTAGACAACGCTGAGACAGCCGGAGATTATGAGGTAATATTCCGGCCTGATGATCTTCCGTCAGGTTTGTACATTTATCGGCTCATGACCTCGGGCGGATTTTCGCTCGCAAGGAAGATGTTGTTGCTCCGATAAAAGAAGCAGCATTATTCAGAATCCACGGTATAGTCCGATCGACTTCGCGAAACGTATAACTGTATCATATTCATCAGGTGTCAACGCTCTCCGGAGTTTTTGATCATGGAACGCATGAAAATCCGGACGGTATTGCGTCATAATATTGACATAAGTCGAGGTCGATATTTCTTCTGCTATAAACCGCATTATCTCGCACGATCGGGCAATGTCATGAGGAAGAACGAGGTGCCGGACAAGGAGTCCGCGGAATGCCACACCGTCATTGCCACATTTGAGATCGCCAACCTGTCTGTACATCTCTCTTACTGCTGCCCTGGCTGCCTCTGGGTAGCGGCGTATCCCTGAGTAAAGATAGGCAGTTTCTTCATCCCAATATTTAAAATCGGGCATATAGATATCCACAACACCATTAAGTAATTTCAGAGTCCTGATTGAATCATACCCACCGGTATTGTATACAAGAGGAATATGAAGGCCTGATGGAATCGCCTTCACAAGAGCACTGATAATATTTGGCACGTAATGAGTGGGCGTTACAAGGTTTATGTTGTGACAGCCGCGCTCCTGGAGGCCTAGCATCAGGTTGCACAGTTGGTCATCGGAGATTGGTTGCCCTTTGCCAAGCTGGCTTATTTCATAATTCTGACAGAAAAGACAATGTAAGGGGCAATAACAAAAAAATATTGTCCCGGATCCGCAGGATCCTACAAGAGGATCCTCCTCTCCGAAGTGAGGTGATGCGCTCGAAACAACTGCACATGAGCCGCCGTTGCATTGGCCTTTTTCGCCTTTTATGCGGTTGATGTGACATTCATTTGGGCATAATTCACACGATTCTGCCTGCTTGGAAAATAATTCTTCTCTTCGCCGAAGTTCCCCACTTCTGAATAATTGTAAATATGACGGTTGTTGATCGCGTTCGTTGTTCATATAATATCTTAACGTAAATAATTCTCTCATTACTTTCAATGGGAAATGGATCAACCTGTCAAACCTTTCACTTTGAAAAGACAATCGGATTTTGTATTTTTATTGAAATTTAGGATTCTGCTGCAGAGCAGAATAATAAGTCAACGGAAAGTAATGTATCGTCGAGGATTCGTTTTCCTCCGAATACGTCATGTTTCAAAAAATATCACATATCATCGCGTCGATGCGACTCCAGCAATGGATAAAGAATCTATTTATCTTTGCGGCTCTCATATTTTCAGCAAATCTCTTCAACCTGCGCGATCTTATATATACCGTTCTCGGATTTCTCTTTTTCTCCCTGTCGGCGAGCGGTGTCTACATCATTAATGATATCGCGGATCTTGAAAAAGATAAACTGCACCCTCTGAAGTCCCGGCGCCCGCTGCCATCAGGTCGTATATCAAAAAGTCTTGCCCTTGTTGCGTCGGTTCTCCTCCTGCTGATTGGTCTCATCGGTTCCTTTTATCTCAGCCCGAATTTTGCGGTTATTATTATCCTTTATGTAATAATTAATCTCATATATTCGTTTAAGGTGAAGGAGATAGTCATTCTTGATGTTATGACAATATCGGCCGGATTTGTTCTGCGAGTTGTTAGTGGAGCGGTTCTCATCAATGTTCCCACGTCAGAATGGCTCATCATCTGCACGGTGCTCCTCTCGCTATTTCTTGGTTTCAGTAAACGACGTCACGAACTTATTTTACTTGAAAATCATGCGATCAGTCATCGTTCCGTACTGCAAGATTACAGCCCTATTTTCCTGGATCAAATGATCAGTATTGTCACGGCAACGACGGTCATGTCGTTTGCATTGTATACGATTTCGGAAGAAACAGTGCGCAAATTCGGTACAACACACCTCATCTACACCGTTCCATTCGTTCTCTACGGAATATTCAGGTATCTATACCTGGTACATAAAAAAGAGGAGGGAGGAAATCCCGCAAAATTAGCGCTTACGGATCTTCCCCTCCTGGTCAACATCATCCTTTGGTTTATCTGTGTAACTTTGATTATTTATCTGTAGCAAATATGAGTAAATCTATAGTAGCAGCCCTTACGACGAGTCCGGCCACGGTTATTGGCGATATTGAAAAACTAATTTCACTCGCAGGAGTGGAGAAGCACCTGTCGAAAACCGCACCAACAATCCTTAAGGACAACATCTCCTGGCATTTTCCGTTTCCCGGATCCAACACGACGCCGTGGCAGCTCGAAGGAACAATTCTTGCCCTGAAGCATGCAGGTTATGCTCAGCAGGTGTGTGTACAGAACAAAACTGTGGTCACTAATGCCTTTAAGGGAGAAGACCTTAACAACTACAAGCGCATCTTTCAGAAGTATGATATCCCTGTTCTATATAATTTCAGGAAAGGCGATATGAAATGGATTTCATACGCGCCGAAGCGGAAGATGCACGTTCTCGATAAAATCTATCCGGAAGGCATCACTATACCGGATTACTTTTTCGGGAAGAACATTATTCACCTGCCGACAATGAAATGTCATATATATACCACGACGACAGGAGCAATGAAAAATGCTTTCGGCGGACTCCTGAATAACAAGAGGCACTACACACATTCATGGATTCATAAAACACTCGTCGACCTTCTTGCAATCCAGAAAGAGATCCACACCGGTATATTTGCTATCATGGATGGCACAACGGCAGGTAACGGTCCGGGTCCGCGGACGATGTTTCCGGTCATTAAAAATTACTTACTTGCAAGCGCAGACCAGGTCGCCATAGACGCCGTGGCGGCGAAGATGATGGGATTCGATCCCATGAGCATAGAATACATCAACATCAGCCACCAGGACCAGTTGGGAGTAGGCGATGTAAGGGATATTGAAATTGTCGGAGATGACATCTCAAAAGAATCCTGGGATTTTAAGGTTGGTGACAATGGCGCAAGCATGGTAGGCGATTTACTCTGGTTTGGCCCGTTTAAGAGTCTGCAAAAATTATTTTTTCATACTCCTTTGGTTCATCTTTTCATCCTCGGCTCCGATATTTATCACGATTACTACCGGTGGCACCTGAGAGACCGTAAAGTCTTTGAAAAATGGAAGAGGTCGACCCCTTGGGGAGAGCTCTTCCAAAAATATGAAACGGGAAAAGCGCCCGGCGCGATGGGTTGAGAGAGACTAAAATTCTCCCATATACCTCCTGCTTATGCAACTCTGACATACATTTATTTTAATGATCAATCACATATCAAAGCAGCGGCGAGCAGAACTTTTACTACTCTCGGTCACGGTAATATGGGGAAGCACCTTTGCCATATCAAAATTCGTTCTGCTTTATTCCACCCCGCTGATATATACGTCGATCCGTTTTTTCCTGGCTGCAGGCATAGTACTAGTACTGTTCTATAAGCGGGTATCAGTCATACCGCTCTCGACCTGCATAAAAGGATCCATCCTTGGCATCTTTTTATTTCTTGGTTTCGCCTTACAGACAGTAGGCCTCCAGTACACGACCGCATCGAAATCAGCCTTTATAACCGGTCTCATGGTCGTTTTAACACCGATCGTTCATGCAGCGGTCCAGCGTATCATCAAAATGGAACCTAAACCATTGCGTGTTGGAAATATCGTCGGAGTTGTCTGCTCGGTGGCGGGACTTTACATGCTGACCACTCCTGCAGGTTCTTCTTTTACGGTCGGTGATGCAATGAACCTGGGGTGCGCATTCTTTTTTGCATGCTATATCGTTTATCTTGATTTTGCATCACATGAACCTGATAAATTGCAGCTGACATACGTACAGTTTTGGGTATGCGGAATCCTTGGTCTTGCATCAACATGGCTTTTTGAAGATGCAAAAATCACATTCACCGGTGACCTTATCGTATACATCATTTATCTTACGTTATTTGCCACAATTGTCGCGATGTGGGTACAGAATCAGGTTCAGGGGGATACAACACCCACCCGTGCGGCAGTAATTTTTTCAATCGAACCCGTCCTTGCATCGATTTTTGCGTATTTCATGCTTGGTGAGATACTCGGAACAATGGGTGCCGTCGGTGCATCAGTAATTCTAGCCGGAATCATAATTTC
>CAYGXH010000192.1:0-6143 GCA_964353675.1 uncultured Chlorobiaceae bacterium | reverse complement strand
ATCAGTATGGGACCGTTGATCCCGATCAGGTTCGGAGGGCAATCACTACAAAGACGGTATTAGTTACACTCATGGCTGCAAACAACGAGATCGGAACCCTTCACAATGTCTCTGAAATCGGAAGGATTTGCAGGGAACAGAATGTACTCTTTCACACGGATGCCGCTCAGGCCATCGGAAAGGTATTCACGGATATAGGATCGATGCCTATCGACTTTCTTTCAATTTCCGGTCACAAGATTTACGGACCAAAAGGCATCGGAGTACTGTTCATCCGGAATAAACAGCCAAAAGTCCGGCTCACGCCACAGATTGATGGCGGCGGGCACGAAAAGGGTCTGAGGTCGGGCACCGTTAACGTTCCCGGCGCCGTTGGTTTAGCCAAAGCTCTCGAAATCGCCGGGGAAGAATTGACAGATGAATCTGCACGGCTGCGCGGATACCGTGACAAGATGTGGAAAGAGTTTTCTACCCAATTAGATGACGTCTTCCTTAACGGACATCCGACCGACCGGCTCCCGAACAATCTGAATGTAAGCTTCCTTAATGTTGAAGACAGCGCACTTATGATGAGCCTGAACGACATTGCAGTATCTACAGGTTCAGCCTGCAGTACGCTTGATCCTGCTCCCTCTCACGTGTTAAAGGCTCTCAATCTCCCGCCCGACCGGATACACTCTGCAATTCGATTCGGACTGGGAAGATATACAACACATGAGGAAGTAGAATATGTGATTCAAAGAGTCGTTGAGAGTGTGAAAAAGCTCCGCGGACGATCGAAATATTCACGAAAAAATGAAGCAATTAATTCCATCTGATATCAATACGGATATGCCATGACCGAAACAACGATGATTCTCAATCATCAATTTGACTTCTTGAAATTCTTACGCGACAGGTTCCCGATCATTCACCTATCGAATGTATTTTTCCGGGATCTGCACTACGGTGTGCTTTATTACCTAGCGGAGCACGACAAACGAAAAAGTTACCGCGAATGCGAAAAAATTGCTATTGAAATTACCGAATCATTTGAAAACTCAGGGATATTCAAGCGGATCGATCATAAAACATGGACGTTGAATTACCCCGAATTTTCAATTCCACGAGCCGAGAAAAAAACTTCATAGTAAGAACTGTCATGAGTAACGGACCGGAAACACTGGAAAACCTCGCAAACAGCGAATACAAATGGGGATTTGTAACGGATATCGAATCCGAAACTGCCCCGCGAGGATTGAGCGAAGATATCATCAGATTCATATCCGCGAAGAAAGCTGAGCCGCCGTGGCTTCTTGAATGGCGGTTAAAAGCATATCGGAACTGGCTGTTGATGAAAGAACCGAATTGGCAGAACGTTAAATACCCCCCCATCGATTATCAGAATATCATCTATTATTCAGCTCCAAAACAGAAAAAATCCATTAAGAGTCTCGATGAAGTTGATCCTGAAATTCTCAAGACGTATCAAAAGCTCGGAATACCGCTGGACGAACAGAAACATCTTGCCGGTGTTGCTGTCGATGCCGTCTTCGACAGCGTATCTGTCGCAACAACATTCAAGGGGAAGTTGAGAGAGCTTGGCATCATTTTCTGTTCATTCTCAGAAGCCGTAAAAGAACACCCGGACCTCGTACGCAAGTACCTCGGGAGCGTCGTCCCGACAAACGATAATTTCTTCGCCGCGCTGAACTCTGCCGTGTTCAGCGACGGATCATTCTGCTACATACCGAAGGGCGTACGGTGCCCGATGGAACTATCGACATACTTCCGCATCAATGCGGCCGACACGGGACAATTCGAAAGGACGCTCATTGTCGCTGAAGAAGGAGCATACGTAAGTTACCTCGAGGGGTGTACCGCACCGATGCGTGATACGAATCAGCTCCACGCAGCCGTCGTGGAACTCCTCGCCCTCGATAACGCTCAAATCAAATACTCTACAGTCCAGAACTGGTACCCCGGTGATAAAGAAGGAAAAGGCGGAATCTACAACTTTGTGACTAAACGGGGGAAGTGCGCCGGAGTTAATTCTAAAATCTCATGGACCCAGGTGGAAACCGGTTCCGCGATAACTTGGAAGTATCCGGGTGTAATACTCCAGGGCGATAACTCGGTCGGCGAATTCTACTCGGTCGCGCTCACGACAAACTACCAGCAAGCCGATACCGGAACAAAGATGATCCATCTCGGAAAAAACACACGCAGTACGATCGTCTCAAAGGGAATTTCCGGAGGATATGCCCAGAACTCCTACCGCGGGCTCGTGAAAATACAAAAAGGAGCAACGCAGGCAAGAAATTTTTCGCAGTGCGACTCGCTTCTCCTCGGGGATAAATGCGGCGCCCACACTTTTCCGTACATCGAAGTTAAAAATACGAATTCAAAAGTGGAACATGAAGCTTCTACATCAAAAATTGGAGAAGACCAAATATTTTACTGCAAACAGCGAGGTCTCTCCACAGAAGACGCGGTGAACCTCATCGTGAACGGATTCTGTAAAGAAGTGTTTAAAGAACTACCGCTGGAATTTGCCGTAGAGGCGCAGAAGCTCCTCGGTATAAGTCTTGAAGGCAGTGTCGGTTAATAAAAAGGGAGCAATTAAGATGCTTGAAATAAAAAATTTACATGCCTCGGTAAACGGGAATGAAATACTGAAAGGTATCAATCTTACAGTCAAAGTAGGCGAGGTCCACGCGATCATGGGACCCAACGGCTCGGGGAAGAGTACGCTGGCAAATGTGCTCGCCGGCCGCGAGACATATAAAGTGACCAAAGGAGAAATCCATTATAAGGGACGCAATCTCCTTGAAATGGCTCCTGAGGAGCGCGCACGCGAAGGAATATTCCTTGCATTCCAGTACCCCGTCGAGATCCCCGGTGTGAGCAACATCTACTTCCTTAAAGCAGCCCTCAATGCAATCAGGAAACACAACGGGCAAGAAGAATTGGATGCTGTCGAGTTCATCTCACTCATGAAGAAAAAGCTCCAGTTCGTCGATATCGAGCAGGAGCTTCTTAACAGACCCGTTAACGAGGGATTCTCCGGCGGTGAAAAAAAGCGGAATGAAATCTTCCAGATGGCTGTTCTGGAACCGGCCCTCGCCATACTCGACGAAACCGATTCCGGACTGGACATAGACGCGCTCAGAATCGTTGCAGAAGGTGTCAATAAGCTCCGGCGGCCCGACAACTCCACAATCTTGGTCACACATTACCAGCGTTTGCTTAATTACATCATCCCCGATTTCGTCCATGTAATTGTCGACGGGCGGATCGTTAAATCAGGAGACAAGGATCTGGCTCTTCTCCTCGAAGAAAAAGGTTACGATTGGGTAAAGGAAGAACCCGGAATTTCCAGTTAACCGGGAACAATATGGAAAAGAAGGTCGATTATATTGAGCATTACCGAAACGAGTTTTCCCTCTTCGAACAGCGCCAGCCGAAGGGTACGACTCCGGAGTTTCGGCAATTCAAACGCACTGCAATGGAATTTTTTCTTACGAAAGGATTTCCCTCCGCGAAGGATGAAGAATGGCGATTCACAAACACACAGGCGCTGACACGAACGAATTTTGCACTTCCCATGGATTCAGTTGCCGCCGTAAATTTTGAGAAAACAATCGAAAGATATGCAATTCCTGTTCAGGGCGCCAGAAGAGTCCTTTTTGTAAACGGACAATATATCCCCCATCGGTCAGACGGTCTGACCGGTGATAGCAGCGTTACAATCCGAACGATGAAACAAGCGATTAAGGATAATCATCCCATTATTCGCCAATATCTTGCCGAAGGTACAAACCGACCTGTAAACGTCATGACGGCGCTTAATACGGGCTTATTCAATGACGGGATTCTCCTCCACGTACCGGACAACACTGTCGTTGCCGACCCGTACTATTTTATTTTCCTGACACAAACGAACGACGTTAATTATGCAACTTATCCAAGGAACCTGATTATTACAGGAAAGAACTCCAAGATTACCATCATAGAACATTATTTATCGGATGCGCAATCGGCTCACTTCACGAACGCCCTCACAGAATTATACATAGATTCGCACTCTTCGGTGGAACACATAAAATTGCAGCTTGAAAGCTCTGAAGCATTTCATGTCAGCTCTCTCATGGCACACCAAAATATCGGAAGCAATCTCACTCAACATTCGACGATGATCGGCGGCGCTTTTGCCCGCAACGAGATATCCGCAGTCCTCAACGATGAGGAAATCGAGTGTACACTCAACGGCCTGTCGTTAGCCGCCGGTAAGCAGCTTATTGATAATCATACGACGATTGATCACGCCAAGCCGCACTGCACCAGTCACGAGCTTTACAAAGCCATTCTCGATGGTTCCTCAAAAGGCGTTTTTAACGGAAAAATTTACGTGCGTAGAGATGCCCAGAAGACCGATGCGAAGCAGACTAATAAAACACTCCTCCTGTCCGACAATGCGACGATGAACACAAAACCGCAGCTTGAAATCTTTGCCGACGATGTCAAGTGCACACACGGAGCTACCATCGGATATCTCGACGCCGAAGCAATCTTTTACCTGAGGTCGCGCGGTATCAGTGAAGAAATTGCGAGAGATTTGCTGACCTATGCGTTTGCCAACGACATCATTTCGAAAATCCCGATCGGTTCGATTCGTGAATACCTGAACCACCTTGTCTATACCCGACTGAAACAAGGCAGGGAACTGGAAAACATATAAAGGTCTGCGATGAATCAGAGTACTCCTGTTATCAAGTCATTAAATTACTTCGATGTGTATAAGACACGGGACGATTTCCCGATTCTTAAACAACTGATCAAGAGGAAACCACTTGTTTACCTCGACAACGCTGCGACAAGCCAGAAACCTCAGGCGGTGATCGATGCCATGACGCGATATTACCTTGAAGAAAATTCCAACATCCACCGCGGCGTTCATTACCTGAGCCAGCTCGCAACGCAATCGTACGAGGAATCGAGAGTAAAAATCCAGAAGTATATCAACGCGCGTCGTCCGGAAGAAATTATTTTCGTGAAAGGAACAACCGAAGCAATTAATCTCGTGTCAAGCAGTTATGGCCGCTCCCGGCTTCGGGAGGGCGATGAAATTCTGATCTCCGCGATGGAACATCACTCCAACATCGTCCCGTGGCAGTTCCTCC
Organism: uncultured Chlorobiaceae bacterium; assembly: GCA_964353675.1. Taxonomy (GTDB): domain Bacteria; phylum Bacteroidota; class Ignavibacteria; order UBA10030; family SZUA-254; genus CAYGXH01. The sequence goes on along the minus strand of CAYGXH010000192.1, from coordinate 981 downwards.
GCGATGAAAAAGGCATCGTCCTGCGCATCATCCCGATAAACGACCATGGTGAACTCTTTCTCGACAAATACGAAACGATGTTCAACGACCGGACGAAAATGGTAGCGGTCGTCCATGTATCCAACGTCCTCGGCACAATCAATCCTGTCAGGCAGATGATCGAAATCGCCCACCGTAAAGGCGTTCCTGTCCTGATTGACGGGGCACAGGCTGTGCCGCATATGCAGATCGACGTACAGGACATCGATTGCGATTTTTATGCATTCTCGGCTCACAAGATGTACGGACCTACAGGAATAGGCATTCTTTACGGGAAGTATTCCCATCTCGACGCGATGCCTCCCTATCAGGGCGGCGGGGACATGATAAAATCTGTCTCGTTCGAAAACACCATCTTCAACGATCTCCCGCATAAATTTGAAGCGGGAACGCCAAATATCGTCGGCGGTGTCGGACTTGGCGCAACGATCGATTACCTGCAGAACATCGACTTTTCTGCGGCAGTAGAACATGAGCACCGACTTCTTGATTATGCTACGGAGGCGCTCTTGTCTGTAAAGGGATTGCGAATCATCGGAACAGCGAAGGAGAAAGCGAGCGTCGTTTCTTTCGTACTCGACAATGTCCACGCGCATGATATCGGAACAATTCTCGACGACGACGGTATCGCAATCCGTACCGGTCACCACTGCGCACAACCGATTATGAAGTGCTTCGGAGTCCCGGCTACGGCACGTGCATCCTTTGCTCTTTATAACACAACGGAAGAAATTGACAGACTCGTAAAAGGTATTCACCGCGTAATAAAGGTATTCAGCTGATGACCGCACTTCGTGAACTCTACCAGCAGATCATTCTCGATCATAATAGAAGTCCCCGCAATTACGGCAGAATGGATAAACCCGACCGCAAGATTGAAGGATACAATCCGCTCTGCGGAGACCACTTCACTCTCTTCGTGAAGCTCATAGACGACCGTAT
>CAYGXH010000191.1:0-6161 GCA_964353675.1 uncultured Chlorobiaceae bacterium | reverse complement strand
TAGATCCTCCCATTGATAAATGCGTGAAATAATGATGTGGGTGTGTGAGGCGGATGTGCTTGCCCGATCCCTCTCCGGAAGTTCCGAAGAGGGATCAGTCTGTATGAAACTTATTCTTCTTTTGCTCTCATCGAGTCCCAGATTGCATATGCGGCGAGTAGTGCAAACATTATTAATCCCACTATTTCGGCATTATGAGTTTGAACCCATGTTGACATAAACCATTCTGAGGCGCCGAATTGTATGAACTGATCGTCGATAAATAGCAGAAACGCATTCAGTACTCCGAAGAGGGCGCCGCCGGCAATGAAACCGGACGCGATGAGGGTTCCCCGCGAGAAGCGAGCATTGTTCAATTTTTCGTTTTTACTGCGTGATGTAACAAACCAAGCTACGAGTCCGCCGAACACGAGGGGAACATTCAATTCCTGCGGAATGTACATGCCCAGCGCAAATGCGAGAGGTGAAATTTTAACCATTGTTAGTATGAGTGCAATGATAGCGCCTACGAGGTAGAGAATCCACGGGGCGGGGGTCTCCGACATGAGAGGTTGGATAACCGCTGCCATCGCATTTGCCTGAGGGGCAACCATCGCATTAGGTCCCTTGAATCCATATGTCTCGTTAAGTATGTAGATAACACCGCCCACCGTAGCGGCTGAGACAAGGACCCCCAGAAATTTCCATGATTCTTGTTTCTTTGGAGTCGAACCGAGCCAGTATCCGATTTTCAGGTCGGTGATGAAACCACCGGCAACAGAGAGAGCGGTACAAACAACACCGCCGATGATGAGGGCGCTGATCATCCCGGAAGATCCTGTCAAACCTATTCTGACGAGGATGAACGATGAGAGAATGAGAGTCATGAGGGTCATGCCGGATACCGGATTTGTTCCCACAATAGCGATAGCATTGGCTGCTACCGTAGTGAAGAGGAATGAAATCACGAACACGATGAGGAGACCGACGAGCGCGTGTGTAAAGTTGAAGACCACTCCTCCGTAAAAGAAAACAAATGTCAGGAGTGCCGTTAGGAGAATCAGGAGCACAATGAAATTCATCCGCAGGTCGGTTTGCCACCTGACCGGCTTATCCCCTATGCTCTCTTTGTGATGAAATATTTCGTTGTATGCAAGGCCGAAAGCGCCGCCGATGATTTTTGACGATCGCAGAATGCCGATGATCCCGGCCATGGCTATACCCCCAATGCCTATCTGTCGTACATATGTTCTGAAAATTTCTTCTGCGCTCATGTCGGCAATAAGTTTTGTTGCTGTTGCCCCAAGCGGTACAGCCAGGTGCTGTCCGATCTCGTAAAACAAAGGGATCAGCACGAACCAGGATAGAAATGATCCTGCAGCTATAATCGCGGAATACTTGAGCCCGACGATGTAACCAAGTCCGAACACCATTGATGACACATTGAGTTTTGCAACGATCTTGACTTTATCTGCCAGGATTTCTCCGTAAGTGAACATACGCGACGTAATGACCTCTGACCAGGTCCCGAACGCACTGAAGAGAAAATCAAAAACGCCGCCTATGAGTCCGGCGATGACTAGAACGCCGGCCTGTTTACCGCCTTTTTCACCGGCAACCAGTATTTCGGTCGTGGCAGTCGCCTCAGGAAACGGAAATATTCCGTGCATATCCTTGACGAAGTACTTGCGGAACGGAATCAGAAAAAGAATACCGAGAGCACCGCCGAGGAGCGAAGCCATGAACACCTGAAAGAAACTCACGGGAAGGTCCAGTATGTAGAGAGCCGGGATGGTGAAGATCGCGCCGGCAACTATCACTCCCGAGCAGGCGCCGATTGATTGTATGATTACATTTTGTCCGAGAGCGTTCTTCCGGTTGAAAACCGCCGAAAGTCCGACGGCGAGTATTGCGATTGGAATAGCCGCCTCGAATACCTGGCCTATCTTCAGACCGGAGTATGCTGCGGCTGCGGAAAAAAGAACAGCCATCACGATACCCCACCCCACCGACCATCCGGTTATTTCGGGCTGGTCCTTTACTGGATCCATGATAGGACGGTAAGTTTCGTTTTCTTTCAATTCTTTATAAGCATTATCCGGTAAGCCGCTCGTAGTACCTGCTGTTTGTTCCATTGTGCGTATCCTTCAGTGTTTCCGTTCTGTTGGCTGGAATAGCGTGTAATGTAATGATTCAGTATTTTGTATTCAACTCTCTTAATAAAAGAATTATTGCAAAAAGAATTATTGCCGGAGCATTTACCGGATATCAATCGGCAATCGGATAGTAATCATATTCAAACTCAAGTAATTTCTTGAGAGTACCCGATTTATCATATTCAGTCTGCAGGATAAGATTGTTCAGCTTGTCGTATTCGTAGATGCGGCGGAAATCGATCGTACCATCCGCTTTATCCTTGACGATTTCTTTGAATTCACCTTCATTTGTATAGCTGTATTTAAAAGTATGTCCAATGGATCCGTTGCTGAGAAAATATTGTCTCTCTGTGCGCTTTTCTCCGTCGATCTTGTTGAGTATTTTTGTCTCCCTGTCTCCCTTACTGTTCCACTGTTCGATTTCGATGAGGCGCATGAAGGACGATCCTGCTTCATATTTGTACCTTATCGAATATATCAGTGTACTGTCCCGGGCGTATTTGATTGCAGTAATTGTGTTTTTCCCATCATCCCTCGAATATACAAACCAGTCGGTGAGTAAGCTGGCGCTGTCATAGTCGAGTATCAGGCTAATCGTGCCGATCGAGTCATACACGAATTTTGTCTGCTCAATTCCTTTCTTGGGATCTGATTTAATCTGTTCGAGCATGTCATTCGATTCACTCCATATGTAGCTTATGCTCTGCTCCTCGGTTCCGGTTTCTGAAAATACTATTTGCTTAGTGAGGTTACCGCTCTGGTCATAGGTGAGTTTGCTCAATGGGTATCGCCGTTCTTTTCGACCGCTGCTGTCGATTGTATAATTCCAGATGATTGCTGATTGGATGAGGGATGTTTTTATCTGAACTCTTTCTCTTTCCATCTCAGATCGTTCGTGAATGGTTTTTGGCGGCTCAAGATGGCAGGACGCTTTTAAAGGTAACAGGAATACGGCAGAAGTAAGGAGTGTGAATGCAATCGGCAGTTTCATATTTTTTTCAGAGAAATATTTAAATGTGATAATTAAACGGCGTTGATGATGTAACCGTACTATCCGCGGCTTTTTTCAACCCAGACCTGTACAAGGTTCACCACAGTTTCTACTGCTTTTTGCATACCGTAGACTGAAACCCACTCTGTTTTACTATGGAAGTTCTGTCCGCCTGTAAAAATGTTGGGTGTCGGGAGACCCACTGCAGTAAGGCGCGACCCATCGGTTCCTCCCCGGATGGGGACCCATCGCGGCTCTAATCCCGAACGTTTTGTCGCTTCCCACAGGCATTCGAGAACCCGCGCATCTTTCTCCAATCCCTGGCGCATGTTGCGGTACGATTCTTTGATCTGGAGTTCGATACGTGTTTTCGGGTGAAGAGGTTTGACATCTTCGATAATTTTATCAAGAATTTCTTTTTGTTTGTCGAGTCCTTCAGTCTTAAAATCACGGAGGAGGATGTTAAGAACGGATTTTTCTTCCTCGCCTTTCAGCTGGTGTGGATGAATGTAAGGTTCATACCCCTCTGTTGTTTCGGGCGCCATATCTTTCGGAAGACGCGCAATTATGTCGGCAATTGCCCTGATGGAATTCACCATGATACCTTTTGCCGTACCGGGGTGAATGTTCCTTCCGTGGACCGTGATGACGGCGCTGTTGGCGCTGAATGTTTCTTTATTTAGTTCGCCCGGCGAGTCGCCGTCGAGCGTGTACGCCACATCTGCGCCGAAGATTTTTTTGTCGAAGTATTTTGTTCCGTTCCCTACTTCTTCATCGGGTGTAAAACCGATTTTGATATCGCCGTGCCGGATCGCAGGATCGGAGATAAGCGTATCGATTGCAGTCATGATAATTGCAATGCCCGCCTTGTCATCCGCTCCCAGCAATGTCGTACCATCCGATGTCACGATCGTTGTCCCTTTAAATTTCTTCAACTGGGGATTTTCCAATTCACGGATGATGATATTTTTATCACCCGGAAGTACAATATCGCCGCCGTTGTATGTTATGACCTGAGGTTTAACATCCGCACCGCTTGCTGAGGGTGAAGTATCCACATGGGCTATGAATCCGACAGCCGGAACTTTTCCTGACGCTTTGTCGGTGCTCGGGAGATTGTCCGGGAGCGTTGCCATGACATAGCCGTATTTATCGATGTTTACATCCGGCAGACCGAGGAGGCGCAACTCATTCACGAGCAGATTGAGCAGGTCGAATTGCTTCTGCGTGCTTGGGTAGGTATCGGAGTCTTCTTGGGATTGGGTATCGATTCGTGCATAACGGAGAAATCTTTCTAGTGCTGTTTCTTTCATTGTGATATCCAGGGATGATGAAGGTGACGTTGATTGAAATACAAAGGGAATTTTATGAATTTTCACAAAGAGATGCAAATGTAGTACATTAAGGGGTGGTGTGATGATTGATATGTATCACATATGATTATTATACTTTTCCGTATGTTTTTACTATATAACTGCCGGATTTATGTTTAAATTATGAACCTGGTGTAGCTAATATGCAGCTATTTTTATTTAATTTAGTGAGGTTTTTCCATAGCATTGAACGGTAAAAATCTGATCCTGCGTAATCTCGGGCAAATTACTTTATCACACCATCTGAGCATGAGCAAATGGTTCATTCTCAGTACGCTGTTTTGTACTCTGACGGCGGTCATCCCTGTGCACGGTCAGATCACCTATGATACCTCTGTCGCCGCTCTCACTCCACGCGCTTACTCACTTCTGAATATCGATCCACCTGCTGCCGAGTCGCTCTTCCTGTACATTTCACACCTGGATCCTGCGGATGTTATGGTCAAACGACAGCTCGGTTATATTTATCATCAAAAAAGTAACTATGTCAAAGCTCTCGAGTTCTTTTCCGACGCTGAGAGTCTGTGCAGGTCGGACACAATTGCTCTCAACATCGCGTATTGTCTGGTATCTCTGAATCGACCAAAGGAAGCGGAGAAAATTCTTCAGCGGTTACAGTCGAGTCAGCATACTATGATACGCGAGTCAGCCAGACGTCAGCTTAAAGAAATATCCGGGGGCGGGCCGCCTTCACGATGGTGGACGAGGATCTATGCGGCTCCGTATTATGACACGCGCTGGAAATCGTTGTTCTACTATGCAGATATACAACAAGGGTATGCCATTGATAATGGCAGGATTATTCACGGATTTGCTTTTCTTAACGTTTCAGGGGATGCAAGGTCGCGGGGTGGATTAGCGCCGGAGATATTTTCCGATAATGCGATGATTGCCGGTCTCGGTGTTAGTATTCGTCCGTTCCGTGGATTACAGTTTAATACACAATATGGTTTGTCGTACGATTTTGTAAAAAGAGAAAATAGACCAAGAGTTGATGGGGATTTTCGATCGGTAATTATCTACTCCGGCGGCATCTATCCCTCGCTTAAACTTCATAATGATGTCCGGATTCCTCTCTCACCCCTTCTCGACGTTTATTCGTCGATAGGTTATTACTCCCGGTATAAAAACATTATCGGATATCTTCAGGCGAGAGCCGGTGTCCGCGTTTTTGAAGTTGGATATACAGGAATGGATATTTATGTGCGGGGGGGGCTTGTCAGAGATACCGAAAAGGAATTCTACAATAATCAATTCGATGGTGCAGTCGGGATCCGCCTGATACCTGATGTAACCTGGGGGCTTTATTTTGCGGCAGAATTCCAGCGAGGTTACTACTGGAATGTCGGTACGACCTACAATCCGTATGATTCATACTTCAGCAGTTTTCGCTTTTTCATCATTTTCCAGCGGACATTCTAGCTTATGGTCGAGTGGCTCATACAGGTTTTCCGCGCTTCCTACGACGTTCTTTATCTTGCGACGTTCGTTGTTGCAGTGTTCCTTTTTTTTAGCGGACTTGACGATCTGTTCATTGATATATATTACTGGCTCCACTATATTCTTAATCGAAGGAAATTCAACAAGTTCCGCTATGAATCGCCGGAAAAAGTATATCAGTTACCGGAGAAACCGATCGCCATCTATGTACCGGCGTGGCAT
>CAYGXH010000190.1:0-6168 GCA_964353675.1 uncultured Chlorobiaceae bacterium | reverse complement strand
ATTTGAGATAGAAACTTATCAGTACCATACAATTCTTCCCAATAATGAAGGAACTGTCTGAAGAGTTGAGCATTAGAAGGTTCTTTGGTAAGAATTATCTTTTGAACTAATTGAGAGAAAATAATTTCTTTCTTTTGGAAATGAAATCTATCATTTAAGAGTTCCATTTCTGTCTTAACCCTTTCACCTTCAGCAATCTTTCTAAGAACTTTATCTTGCTGTCTATCACCAGTTAATGTAAGTCCCAGAAACTGTGCCTTTCTAACTCCATGATGATAGATGTCCAACCAAAGAGATTGTTTACCCCTTTTCAATGTTTTGAACCTGAGTTTTACTGACATATTAACTCCTTAATTTGTTTCTATTTTGTAACTTTAACTCTAAAAAATGATTAAATTGTTCATTCCAGTAAGAACTGAATAAAATTTTTATATTATGCATAAATAGCTAAAAATGATTTTTAATCCTGAGAAAGAGAGAAGGGGCTTCCTCATCGATGAGAATTTCCCGGTATACCTCCGATATCACTTAATATATATAGAGAGAGGCACTACAGAGACCCTCTGGATGCAACGGAATACCCCATAAAATACAGAAAAACGGCAAAAGGCCATTTCACTCATGAGAATCAAACGCCTAGGAAATGTATTTCCATTCATTTTTAATAGATTTTCTTGTGGAATAGTATTTGTAAAGCCTGCAAACAGATATGAAAACAGGTTAGCCGTCACACAGTAACTCAAAAGGATACATGTGAACAGTATTGAGAAGGAGAGACCGGCAGCGTCCCTCATCGATCGCAGTCAGATTGATACCCTCTTGGCGATATTACAAAAAAGAGGATACTCAGTCATCGGGCCGCGAGTCCATGAAGGCGCGATTACCTACAAAGCCATTACCTCAAGCGCAGACCTTCCAATCGGATGGAAGGAGGAACAGCGCGCTGCATCCTATCGTCTGACGAAGCGTAATGACGAAGCGCTCTTTGGTTTCAACACCACTCCGCAATCGTGGAAACAATTTCTCCATCCTCCCGCCAGCAAACTATGGCAGTTGGAAAAAAATGGCCAGCGATACACCGAAATTCCCTGCATCGACAAACCCATTAAATACGCATTCTTCGGCATTCGTCCGTGCGACCTCGCAGCGATCAGCATCCTCGATACCGTCTTCCTCAAAGGTCCGTACACTGATACGAATTACAACTCACAGAGAAATTCTGCATTCACTGTTGTCGTAAATTGCGGCCAGGCAGGTGGTACATGCTTCTGCGCCTCGATGAACACAGGTCCCAGAGCTTCAGGTCAGTTTGATCTTGCTCTGACCGAAATTCTCCAGGCGCGCCGGCATTATTTTCTCGTCGAGATTGGTTCGGCAGCGGGAGCGGAGATGATTAAGGATGTTCCTCATGGAACTGCCACGGAAGCTGATATGACAGCCGCCGAGAATGCAGTTAACCACGCTCGCGACAGCATGGGCCGATCTGTTGATACAAGTGATCTACAGTCGCTCCTTTACCGTAATACTGATAACAAGCGATGGGCAGAAACTGCAAAGCGATGCATGACCTGTACAAACTGCACGATGGTATGCCCTACATGTTTTTGTACAACGATCGAGGACGTTACTGATCTCACCGGCAAGCAAGCTGAGAGGCTTCGTAAATGGGACTCCTGTTTTACGATGGAGTTTTCACACATTCATGGTGGAAGTATCAGGTCATCAGTCCTTGCACGGTACCGTCAGTGGCTAACCCACAAATTTGCCTACTGGCAAGACCAGTTCGGCACTTATGGATGCGTCGGATGCGGACGATGCATAACATGGTGCCCGGTTGGAATTGACGTCACGGAAGAAATACAAGGTATTCGCAAATACGAACAAACTAATCAGTCCACCATTTCATCGAAGGAGAACCGATGATGGAAACATTAGAGCCAATCTTAACGGAACACCCATTTTTGAAAGGACTCGATCCGGCGCAAATCCAGCTGATCACCGGCTGTGCATCAAATATCCGTTTTGATGCGGGTCAGATCATTTTCCGGGAAGGGGAAGAAGCAGACCAGTTCTATGTCATCCGGCAGGGAAAGGTTGCACTGCAGATTTATACACCTACTCACGGATCGATCATCATCGACACACTCACCGAGGGAGACATTCTGGGATGGTCATGGCTTATTCCTCCCTACCAGTGGCGCTTCGATGCGGTAGCAATTGAATTGACACGCGCGATCGCACTCGACGGCAAGTGTCTCCGAACAAAATGCGAGGCAGATCACAACCTCGGCTACGAACTTCTCAAACGTTTCGCGGCGATCGTTGATGAGCGTCTCGAATCGACCCGAATACGATTACTTGACGTATATGATAAAGACTGAAGAAAAAACAACAATTAGTCCCGCTATTACGGAGATGACACCGATCTGGTTCCGTATAAAGCGGGTGCAGAAAGAGACACACGATACATATACCCTCGATCTTGAACCGCCGAACGGCGGATTCAGTTTTGCGCCGGGGCAGTTCAACATGCTCTATATGTTCGGCGTGGGTGAGGTCCCCATATCCATCAGCGGCGATACGTCACAGCACAACGTTCTCATTCACACGATCCGCGCCGTCGGCAGTGTCACGAAAGCTATGCAGCGTCTGAAGAAGGGGGATCATATAGGTGTACGCGGACCATTTGGAACGCATTGGCCAGCCGAGGAGTCGGCGGGGAATGACATCGTCATCGTGGCAGGCGGGATCGGACTTGCACCTCTGCGCCCTTCCATTTACCACATCCTCGCGCACAGGGAGAAGTATGGTCGTGTAGTGCTCTTATACGGCGCCCGGACACCCAAAGACATCATTTTCCGGAAGGAACTTGAAGGATGGCGTTCAAGATTCGATATGGAGGTTTTAGTGACGGTAGACCGCGCCCATACCGACTGGAAGGGCATGGTTGGTGTTGTTACGACGCTTATACCCCGGTCACACTTTGACCCGACGAACACGGTGGCAATGGTTTGCGGTCCGGAAATCATGATGCGGTTTACGGTTCAGGATCTTCATAAACGCGGCATACCGTTTGAGAATATCTACATGTCCATGGAACGCAACATGAAATGCGGCATCGGATTCTGCGGTCACTGCCAGTACGGCCCGTCGTTTATCTGCAAAGACGGACCTGTCTATCCCTATCCTGCGATCAAAGAATTGTTTGCAAAGAGAGAGATATAGCATGAAAAAAAATGAAAAACCGAAACTTGCCGTGTGGAAATTTTCTTCATGCGACGGCTGCCAGTTGAGCCTGCTCGATTGTGAAGATGAGCTTCTTGCGGTCGCCGGCGCGATCCATATAGCAAACTTTCCTGAAGCATCCCGCGCCGTCGTTAAAGGACCATACGATGTTTCACTCGTAGAGGGATCCATTACAACTCCGCATGATGCAGAACGAATTCACAGCATCCGGCGCCAATCGAAAGTTCTCATCACGATAGGCGCATGTGCAACTTCAGGCGGCATTCAGGCGCTACGCAACTTCAAGGACGTCAAAGAATTCACATCCATCGTTTATGCGACACCTGAATACATTTCCACCCTCAGCAAATCGACACCGATATCAGATCATATCCATATAGATTATCAACTCCGCGGTTGTCCGATAGACAAATACCAGCTCGTCGAAGTGCTCAACGCATTTCTGAACAAGCGAAAACCGAACATTTCACCGTATAGTGTGTGTGTTGAGTGCAAACGGCGCGGAATTACATGCCGAATGGTGGCTTTCAACCAGGTATGTCTCGGTCCTGTGACGCATGCCGGTTGTAATGCGCTCTGCCCTTTCTATGACAGGGGTTGTTTCGGTTGTTTCGGGCCCAAGGAAACTCCCAATACGTCATCTCTTGCTGATTTTTTGAGCACTCAGGGGATGAGCAACCGTGACATTGTTCGAACCTTCCGGGGAATTAACGCATACGCAGAAGCATTTCGTCTAGAAAGTGAAGCACATGAACAGTAAGTCTCTGAAGAACAAAGTCCTGAAAGTTGATTACCTCGCCCGCGTTGAAGGCGAGGGGGGAATGCTTGTAAAGATCAAAGGCGATCAGGTAACCGACGTGAAGTTTAAAATATTCGAACCCCCGCGTTTCTTTGAAGCCTTTATGCGTGGCCGCGATTACAGCGAAGCGCCAGATATTACAGCCCGCATCTGCGGCATCTGCCCGGTAGCTTACCAGACAAGCTCCTGCCAGGCAATGGAGGATGCTTTTGGAGTGAAGGTCGACGGCCACCTCCGCACATTGCGGCGTCTTCTTTACTGCGGCGAGTGGATCGAAAGTCACGGACTTCACGTATACATGCTCCACGCGCCTGACTTCCTCGGTTTTCAGGACGCGCTCCAAATTGCAGAAAAACATCCACAGTTGGTGAAACGCGGTTTGGGTATTAAAAAAATCGGCAACGAACTCATGACAACAGTCGGGGGCCGTGAAATTCATCCTATCAATGTCAGAGTCGGTGGTTTCCACCGCACACCGACTGTAGAGGAACTGAAGCAAATGCTTCCAAAGCTGAAGTGGGCGCTCGATGCATCCCTGGAAACGGTGGAGTGGACATCGAAATTCAAATTCCCCGACTTCGAACAGGATTATGAGTATGTCTCCCTCCGTCATCCGGATGAGTATCCGATTACCGATGGACGGCTGGTTTCCAATAAGGGATTGGATATCGCGGTTCAGGATTATGAGCAGCACTTCGCCGAAGAGCATGTCGCCCACGCGAATGCTCTCCATGCCGTTCATATCGGTTACGGACCATACCATGTGGGACCACTTGCCCGGTATAGTTTAAATTTTGATAAGCTGACTCCAAAGACGAAGAAAGCGGCAAAAGCCGCAGGCCTCGGACCGACATGTTTCAATCCGTTCAAGAGTATCATCGTTCGCAGCGTCGAGCTTGCGTATGCCTGTGAGGAATCGATCCGTCTCCTAGAATCATACAAAAGGCCGGAAGTACCTTACCTGAAAATAGAACCGAAAGCCGGAAAGGGGAGCGGTTGTTCGGAAGCGCCCCGCGGTATTCTTTATCACCGTTATCAGCTTGATAAGGATGGGACAATACTCGATGCGAAAATTGTTCCGCCAACCTCACAAAACCAGAAGGTGATAGAACGTGACCTGCTTAACTTTGTGAAAAAGAATATTAAACTGAACCAGGAAACACTCACATGGCAGTGCGAACAGGCAATCCGCAATTACGATCCCTGCATTTCGTGCGCGACCCATTTCCTAAAATTGAAAATTGAAAGAGAGTAACTGCGGAAACTACCCCCATGGGCAATGGAGAAACAGAGCATTCTGATACGACCTTTGTCATTGGCGTCGGCAACGAGTTCAGAGGTGATGACGGAATAGGCATCCACATCGCGCGCAGACTTGGCAAGCTGAACCTTTCCCATATACAGATTACCGAAGCAGTAAAAGATGGAACTAACCTGATGGAGCTATGGAAAGATAAGGAAAATGTCATCATAATTGACGCAGCATCCACAGGATCTGAACCAGGCATGATATACAGGTTCATTGCCTCCAAAAAAGCACTGCCTGCACAGTTCTTCCGCCATTCTTCTCATACCTTCAGCGTCGCGGAAGCTGTCGAACTTTCACGAAAGCTTTCTCAACTTCCCGTACGCCTCATCATCTACGGAATCGAGGGGAAGGATTTTTCAAACGGTGTTCATCTCTCCGAGACAGTACTGCGGGCTTCTGAGTACGTTCTTGATCTCATTCTCCAGGAGACCAAACCGTCGGTACCACATCCGAATCATACACGCTAATTCGTTACACAATCGTAAATTCTGTTCGGGAATATCTTTCTGCGAGTTGGAAGAGAGCACGGAGAACAAGTAAAACCTCCGACATTTATCTCAGCTTAAATAAGTAAAATATCGGAGGTTTTGCGAGAACCCTCTTACGACTGGATCTTTTACCTCACCCCTTCACCCCACCCCCGCCTGCCTTTTGTTGTCCTTCCTCGGCGCGCAGGCGACCGAACGAGTTTATGCATTTATATCGGTCGCCAGCCCGACAAAGTCGTTCGGGCGGGCCACTGTCCCCGGTTTATATACGCGTGGAGAGGGGGAGAGGGAATTTGAGCGGTTTAAAAAAACCACAGAGTAAGTTA
>CAYGXH010000189.1:0-6175 GCA_964353675.1 uncultured Chlorobiaceae bacterium | reverse complement strand
GCTATATTTTTACCCGAAGGATGATACACCCGGTTGTACAAGCGAAGCATGTTCGTTTCGCGATAATCTCGGTCGCGTAAAGAAAAAAGGTGCTGTAGTTCTCGGTATAAGCGCCGATTCTGTAGATTCGCACAAGAAGTTCATAAAAAAATATGACCTCCCATTTCCGCTGTTGAGCGATGAATCTAAGGAAACTCTCAAGGAATACGGGGTCTGGAAGCAGAAATCGTTCATTGGAAGGAAGTTTATGGGTATTGAGAGAACGACTTTCATTGTTGACGAGGATGGCAATATCCAAAATATTTTCCGGAAAGTAAAAGTAGAAGGCCATACGGATGAGGTCTTGGATGCGCTATCAGGGAGGGCTAATGATATACCTGACTAGAAGAGAACACTTCTGCGCTTCCCATCGGCTATTCAATCCGAAGTTTTCCGACGAGCAGAACTTCCAGATTTACGGCAAATGTTCCTATTTGCACGGGCACGGACATAACTACGAACTTGAGGTGACAGTTGTAGGAATCCCGGATGAGTCGACCGGAATGATTCTGGATCTGAAAGACCTATCGGACATCATCAGGCGAGAAATTACCGAAAAGGTCGACCACAGGTATCTCAACATAGACGTTGATTTTCTTCAGGGAATTATTCCGACCGCCGAAAACCTCGTCCGCGCCTTCTGGGAAGTGCTCAATTCCAGTATTCCTCACAGCAAGCTATATTCCATTAAGCTGTCTGAGACACCCAACAATTATGCAGAATACCGAGGTGAATGATGGGCAAAAGCACGAAAAAGTTGAAACAGCTTGAGGATGCGGTCAGATCTATTCTTAAGCTGATCGGAGAAAAACCCGAACGCGAGGGTCTCGCACAAACTCCGCAACGTGTAGCTAAATCGTGGGAATTTCTCACGAGCGGCTATGGGCAGGATGTGCACGATGTGGTGAATAAGGCAGTATTTACAGAGAAGTACGATGAGATGGTCATTGTGAAGGACATCGACTTTTTCAGCCTATGTGAACACCACATGCTTCCGTTTTACGGAAAAGCTCATATTGCGTACATCCCGAACGGAAAAATTATCGGTCTCAGCAAGATACCGCGTATTGTCGAGGTGTTCAGCAGACGGCTTCAGGTTCAGGAGCGGATGACCCAGCAGATAGCCGAAACTCTCTTCTCCGTTCTTCAGCCGGATGGAGTGGCAGTCGTTATTGAAGCCCGACACCTCTGCATGATGATGCGCGGTGTGGAGAAGCAGAACTCCGTCGCCACGACAAGCGCTATGCTTGGCTCATTCCGTGAGGATGAGCGGACGCGCAACGAATTTCTCAAACTCATCAGCAGTACTCTCGCATGAAGAAGAGCGGCAGTATAACGGTATACAGACCTGTGGTATGGATTACCGGCGCATCTCGCGGCATAGGGAAGGAAATTGCGAAACAGTTTGCATCTATCGGATGTATTGTGTGCCTTTCATCAAGAAGCACTAGAGAACTCAATAAGACAGCGCATGAAATTGAATTATTGGGAGGGCGGGCGCATGTTTTTCCGATGGATATAACCGAGTATAAGTCGATTCCTGCCGTCCACAGAAAAATACGGAAGGAAGTCGGAGCCGTTGATATCGTCGTGAATAATGCAGGACTCACTTCATTCCAGTCGTTTATGGAAACGCCGCACCACCTTTTGCGCGATATCATCGAAACAAATCTAATCGGACCGATGACCCTTACCAAAGAAGTACTTCCTTCTATGGTGGAAAGGAAGAAGGGGTGGATATTCAACATTATATCGATGGTTGCTCGAAAGACTTACGAGGGTTCATCTGTGTACACCGCATCAAAAGCGGGTTTGTTCGGATTCGGGAAGGTCATCCGCGAGGAACTGCGCTCTCATGGTATTCGTATCGTGAATGTCATCCCCGGTGCTACAGAAACAGAAATATGGCGCCCGAAAGTGCGTAAAAAATATGCCTGGCGCATGATGCGGGCTAAGAGCGTCGCCGAGGCCGTTCTTGCCGCCTATCAAATGCCGGATGATCTTGTCGTCGACGAGCTGGTAGTACGCCCGATTCTCGGAGATCTCAATTAAGGAGTAATTATCGGTATGGATTTCATTAACAGGGTAGCACTCATTACCGGCGCCGGCCGTGGCATCGGTAAAGCTCTAGCCCTCACGCTCGCGCAACACGGGGTGGATGTGGTACTTGCCGCTCGAACGAAGGCGGATATCGACGCAGTGGCACGACAGATAAAGGAAATGGGAAGAGAGTCCCTTGCAGTACGTGCGGATATTTCGATTGAAAAAGATGTTAATTCTCTAGTTAAGAGAGCCGTAAAAAAATATGGACGCATCGATATTCTCATAAACAACGCGGGGATCGGGACATTCAGCAGTGTGAGGGAACTTACCGTGAAGGACTTCGATTCTATGTGGAATATCAATATGCGGGGTACTTTTTTGTGTACAAAAGCCGTTCTGCCGACTATGATCCGTCAGAGGTCCGGTGATATCGTTTTTATCGCGTCGCTTGCCGGAAAGAATGCGTTTGTCGGAGGCGCCGGTTATGCAGCAACGAAATGGGCGATGATCGGTTTTTCACGGTGTCTCATGCTCGAAGTAAGAAATCACAATATACGGGTGATAACTATTTGCCCCGGTTCTGTCGACACATCGTTCGGTGACAAAGACCTCCGGAATAAAGTTGATAACAGCGCTATGCCTAAATCTGAGGATATTGCGAGGACTGTCCTTACGGCTTTGTCCGCTCCCCGGAGTGTGATGATAAGCGAAATCGATATTCGCCCTACAATTCCTCCAAAAGAGAAATGAACAAAACGGAGTCACCCAATATGAACAGAACTGATGCTATTCAACTCCTTCATGAGTACACTAAGAGTGAGGCCCTGAGGAAGCATATGTATGCGGTTGAGGCGGCAATGCGGGCGTATGCGAAAAAACTTGGTGAGGACGAAGAGAGGTGGGGGATTGTAGGCCTGCTTCACGATTTCGACTACGAGAAGTTTCCCACAGCGCCTGATCATCCTCTGAAGGGGAGTGAGATTCTGAAAGAAAAGGGGTATCCCGATGATGTCCGCCGCGCAATCCTCAGCCACGCAACCTACACGGGAATTCCACGCGATACAACGATGGCGAAAGTCCTTTATGCATGTGATGAACTCTGCGGATTTATCACTGCTTGTGCCCTCGTCAGACCAAATAAACTATCAGATTTAATGGCGTCATCTGTCAAGAAGAAAATGAAGGATAAGAGCTTTGCCGCGAACGTCAATCGCGAGGACATACTGCGCGGGAGTGAAGAACTCGCAATCCCGCTTGACGAGCATATTCAGTTCGTAATAGAGGCGATGAAGACGATCTCCGGAGAAATCGGTCTTTAGTCATTTCTAGTGCATTTAATATCCTTCCATACTGATCGAGATGAATTTCATTAAATATTTTCCTCCGGCGATAATTGGATTTATTTCAGCCGGTTATTGAAACTCACAGATAAATTTCCGATATTCAGAAAACTTACTGCCGTATTCATTTAGGAGTATGCTCTATGCTGCGGTTCTACATGATTTTCCTGATGATGGTTATTCCTTTATTCACGAGTGTGTCGCAAGAGGATGAAGAGGATATTCCGGTTCCCCCGCGGCATCGGATGCAAATGAAGATCGGAGGAGCCGGCGGATTTACACAGAATATTTTATTCCTCGACCTCGCACCCCTTAATAGCTTCCTAACAAAATCTCAGGCAGCCTCTCTCGGCGATGATCCGATTCTGCTGCTTGGAGGGCAGGGGTACGGGTATATTATGCTCATACCGAACCTACGCATCGGGGGTCTCGGAGCGGGTGGTTCTATCGATTCGAAAAGGATTGATACGCTTGGTGTGATAAGGGACGTAAACCTGTCGGTAACTTACGGCGGTGTATCGATTGACTACGTTATTCCTATTGTTCCCCGCCTTGACGTAACACTCGGATTGATGCTTGGCAGTGGAGGTATGACGGTCACGATGACCCGCGACCACGGTACGGCAAAAGTGTGGGACGATATCTGGGACGATTACGGGATAGTCTCTCCGGCATCCGATGAGTTTACACGTCGGTTATCAGGCTCCTTCTTCGTTTATCAGCCTTCGTTGCAAGTTGAGTACGCACTGCTCCGATGGATCGGCGTTCGGCTCGGGGTGGGATATTACGGTGTTGCCGGAGGTGACTGGCGGATGGACGATAAGTATGAAATCCTGAACGTGCCCTCTTCAATAAGCGGCAAAGGGTGGATGCTCAATACGGGGATTTTTGTCGGCACCTTCGTTTATTAATTTTCTCCGAAGGATACAACACCTGTTTGCAGATCGGTAAACGTGCCGCGTTTTTTCTACAAGAGGGCGACGACTTCTTTCATCTTTTCAACCATTTCCTCGTTCTGTTTCTGCGTGCCGATCGTAATTCTGATGCAGTTGGGAAGTCCGAATGCTTTGAGCGGACGTGTGATAACGCCTCGCTTCAGGAGTTCCATGTAGACAGTGTTAACTTCGTTTTCATCCCGCATAACAACCATGTGAAAGTTCGCCTTCGAAGGAATTACATCCAATCCAAGCGAGCGGAGGGCAGGTGCCGTGAATAACAATCCTTTATCGTTCACCTCTCTGGATCGCATTATCCATTCATCATCCTTAAGCGCTCCGATTCCGGCAGATTGTGCAGGCGTGCTCGGATCAAACGGAAGCTTCACCTTCAACAGGTGCCCGATTAACTCGTCATGCGCAAATCCGTAGCCTACCCGTAATCCTGCCAAACCGTGGATCTTTGAAAAAGTACGGAGTGTGATAACGTTGTCATAGCGATAGGTGAGGGAATCGGGGTACTGCGCATCATTACACGTATACTCGAAGTATGCTTCGTCAAGTATTATAAGAACTCTTCGCGGAACCTTTTTATAGAATACTTCAAATTCCTCTCTCGTGAATGTAGTTCCTGTGGGATTATTAGGATTCGCAAGATAAATTATTTTAGTCCTATCATTAATTTGACGTGCCAGTGCGGGAAGATCATACCGCCAGTTTTTGTACGGGACGGTGCGATACGCCACGCCACGCGAGTGTGCCAGAACCTGAAATCCTATAAATGCCGCTTCTGTTGTGAGAACTTCGTCGTCGTCGCACAGGAACGTCCGTACGATGTAGGACATAATACCGTCCGATCCGTTCCCGACAATTACATTATCTATTTTGCAATTATACCGTTCTGCGAGAGTTTTGCGGAGGTCATAACCGCCGTTTGGGTAGTAGTGGACCTCGGCAACAGTGCGTCTCAGCTCTTCGATAGCGAGTGGTGACGGACCGAGTGGATTTTCATTGGATGCCAGCTTAAGGACATCCTTCAGACCGAACTCCCTTTTTACTTCATCTATTGGCTTACCCGGTTTGTACGGCTGTAATGATGCGATATATGGAGGTACGAGGGACATACGATGTGTGATATTGTTATGTTTGTGGCCTTTACAGTGAATCGAAGATAACAAATAGGTCGCATAAAATCAATCGGCGGCTTGGAGAAAATGCATAAATTGTGTACTTTAATTCATACCTTCTAAAAATCTACCGGAGACCGATGGAATATCTTTATTGATTTGCAGAAAAATTTTGACTATCGATGATATCCATCAATCGTTTAACTGGCTATTCCATAACAATCATAATTTTTTCCTTTTTGTCTCAGCCACTCGCGGCGCAAATTCCGTATTCTGTCTCACCTCAGCCATTTTTTGAAACGAACTTTACCGTCCGAACGCATGACGACTCTGTGCTCATACTAGAGCATCAGTTCGTTAATCCTCAATCGGAAGTTGTTTATATCGATACATCAATACTACAAAGAGAACTCGATTATACCATTGATTACCGCCGCGGTAGACTTGCTCTTCATATCGAAAGGTTTGCAACCGCTACGCCAGACAGTTTTATCCACAATATTAGGGTTCGTTACCAGGCATTACCTTTTAAGCTTAAAGAAAAGTACCAGCAGCGTGAGGTTATGGCAAGATCTGATTCAACGAAAGAATGGATTGTGAAGAAAACTCCTAAGAAACCATTTTATATTGATGATCTTTTTCGGTCAAACATGCAGGCCAACGGCTCCCTGCTCCGCGGGATCACAGTCGG
>CAYGXH010000188.1:0-6253 GCA_964353675.1 uncultured Chlorobiaceae bacterium | reverse complement strand
CACCTCCGCCCATATTTGAGTAATTAGTAACTGTGACTGTTGGGTCGACCGATCCATTAAGATATGAATTCAAATAACCGTTCTGAGTAGGGGATCCTATGAAGAGCGTATCTTCGACGTGAACCGGACCTGCCACATCCAATAAACTCTGTGGTGTCGTTGTCCCTATTCCAACCTTCCCAAGTGTATCAACCACTAAGTATGGATTCGGATAAGCCGGCCAATGTAAGAGTGAAAAGTCATTAGAACCCATCGTACCAAGTGTCCACTTATCTATTCCATTGGTCCTCAAAATAAAATAATTATTGTCAGTTGCACTTTTTTTATCGGATATAACTCCAGACCAACCATCAGTCGATTTCGCCCTAATAAAACTCACATCATTGACAGCATCTAATATGAAAGGATATTCTGGAGGTTGACTAATACCAAACATGTCAGATTGAACATAATAGTTATCACCAGTTTTCATCACCGGACCTAACGAATACGCTGCGCTCGCCAGTTCGGTGCGCGGTGTGAAGACGGTCGATGCTGCAATACCGGGACCCGATACCGCCGTCACTTCAACCCACAACGGCTGATTAAAAATATCCGTCAGCGGTGTAACTGCTCCCAGGAGCACACTGAATGTACCCTTGTACACATTCACACCCGGCTGTGTTTCCGACCAAAGTGCTACTCCACCACCGGACACACTGAATAATTCAAATTTCAACTCATAAGCACCGTCTGCAACCGGAACCCCCCCGGTCGTCGTTAACAGTCCCTGATATGATATTTTATTTGGCACCGATGCATTAGGTGACAACGCCGAATTTACCGGATTACCCTTTACTGGTAATCCTACACCTGCATTTCCCGTAGTCGTTTCCTGAGCATACGCAAGTACACTGAAAAGGAAAACGAATAACAATAATCCTATCAAATACCTCATAAATCTAATCCTCATTGTTTGTTTATGATTATGTTAATTAAAATGAAAAACCCCTACGCCATTCCTGAATGTTATAGAGGCTTCCGACCTGATTATTCTTTTGAATTTACCAAATCCATTACGAAAAGATAAGAAACTTAATGTTGATTGTCAACAAAAATCTGCTATTTTGTTATTTTACAATGACTTATATTTTCCAAAGTTTAAATATTTTCTAAAATTCTTTCATTTTCGATAAATTTTCATTATTGGACTGATGTGAAACCCGTAATCGCGATCACAATGGGTGATTTTAATGGAATCGGGCGAGAGGCGCTACTGAAATACATTATTCTGGACTGACAGGCAGACCGTAATAAAACCCACGTCTTGGCGGGATGTATAGCTAGTCTGAATACGATTCGCCCTCTAACGTGTTCTTATCGGGTATTCAATGGATTATCGGTATGAGGATTGAATCAACTACCGCTGGATAAGAAGTAAGCGGCACAAGGAGAAAATAATCCCTGTGCCGCTCATATGTGTATTAACGGATGAGAACGAGCTTTCTCGTTACGACAAAATCGTCAGCTTTCATGGTGTAGAAATATACACCGCTGCTGATTTCTCTTCCGTTGGTTGCTCGCGTGCCCCATTCTACGCTCTTGTACCCGGCACTCTGTACTTCATCAACCAGTTTCGCCACTTCCTGACCGATGACGTTGTACACTATCAATGTAACCCGTGTTTCTTTCGGTACATCATAGCGTATCTTTGTGCTCGGATTGAACGGATTTGGATAATTCTGATGAAGTGCAAACTCTTTAGGAACCGCGGCTACGGTTCGATTGGTTATCACTAGTTTTGCACTTGCAAAATTCTCCTCTTCGATCTTTACGCTTCCCTTCCCGTCCATGGGATATTTCTTAACCTTACCGTTCACATCCTTCACCTCGATTACCGCCCCATCTACGCCTTCTTCCCATGACAGCGTCAGTGGAAATTCACCGCCGCTGATCTTGATCGGAAATTCCGACTTTTCCTCACGGGCCATTTCCCGGCTACGCTGTGAAGAAAATCGTACGTCAAGTACTTCACCCGGTGGTGTCGGCGGTAACTCGTAACGGTTAAGATTTATTTCTTTCTCCGTCGCTGAGAACATCAGCTTCCGTTCTTTTCCGCTCTTATCCTTGACTGCCAGTGTCGAAAATCCATCGTCACCTGTTTTCTTCTCTTCCTTCACGATAGTCCTGGTTGTCTGCGGCACCATACTGGAGGTTCTCAGAACGAGGTTCCCGTACTGCGTCACTTTCACCCAGTAGCCATATCCCGGTTTCAGTGTATCTGCGCTGTAGTATCCCAATGAACCGTCGTAACCGAAGAAATCTGTTTCAATTGATGTCGGCGGGAGTGCAACTACAGAAGTGGCCAGTATCGGATATGACAGTGAACCGATCATATTCCATCCCACCAGAACCGTGAGTGTCTCTTCAGGGACGACCGTTCCCGTTATTGTTTCTGCAACCGGTGATGAATATTTAATCCAGTAACCAGTACCTGTTTCCAACGTGTCCATATCGACATAGCCGCCCGGCTGATATTCGAATGCATCCGATATCGAAGACGGGAACAGGATTATCTTACGCATATCATCAGCTTCTACCGGCAGGGATATAAGATTCCAGTCCGCCTGCAAAAGCATTTCAGTTGTCATTGTTGTCATGCTGTACACACGCAGTCCGGGTATGTATCCGCCCTCCGTGACAAAACTGCTTCCGGTCATCATCTGGGCTCCGGTCTGTCCAACCGACGCCTGGAGGTTAAACGCGCCTCCTGTAGAAATACCCCCGCCCCCGTCCATTACTGCCCAGGGGTGCAGTACCGGCTGAGTGTACAGCGGCGTCGCTGTAACGATCAGTATTAGTATTAGTATTTTCCATTTCATGGTTTCACCTTTGCTCAGGTAATATTAACGGTTATCTGGCTGATTTTGCATTTTGTCAGGTTGTTCGTTGATACCGTCTACCTGATCTTGTTTATTATCTTGTTCAAGCTTATCATTATCCTTATTGACAGCATTAAATTCTTCCGGCGATTGATAGATAACATTAATTGTAGAATTATCCTCTGCCGACCCTTCGACTACACCTTGCTGTTGCATACTACTTAAAACGACCGGGGTGTTGCCATATGTCGTGGGATAATAAGTTGCAAAAATAGCTGATCTCATTACCCATGTACTGCTTATCGCAGCACCGGAAGCTTGTCTGACAATAAGATATATTTTTAGACTCGTTGAAGAGGTTACATTGAATATATTTCGACAACCAAAATTATAAGTATAATCGCTGGCTGTTGGGAGTGCGGCATGTACATAAACCCGACTACACCCATTTTGGAATACGTCACCCGCAGGATCAGTCATTACGTGCAGTCCAACATTGTCATTTGTACCGGTTGTATGATTGACAATCACATAACCATTCGCTTCGACAATAACTTTACCCGCAGCTGGTACATTTATCGTTATTGAATCAACCCGTTGGTTGCTGGTGACGTTTGCAAGGTTCCACATCAGAGTACCAAATTCAGCGGCGATTCCCGGTTCATTAAACATCTCCGCCGCAGAAATCGAACTGTCAGGCAACACAACAGAATTATTAGCAGTTGTAGCCATGTTGAATATTGCCGAACGTGATGCTCCTACAACACTGACGCGCGGATTTAATGTACCTCCGTAATTACCATTGACTTCGAAACCAGTTGCTGCTGTTGTACGATTGATTGATAAAAACCCTCCTGTTCCATTCCCATCAGGTGTTGCATAAAAATAGGTTTCCCCCCCCTCTTCTCTAAGCAGCAGTTGCGTTCCCTCGGAGCCGTAGGGACCAACATACAACGTCGGCTGAGTTGTACCACTTTGATAAAGATTCAAGATACCGGTTTGGGCTGATGAGCCAATAAAAAGTGTATCATCGACATGAAGAGGTCCTGCCACTTCTAATAATTTATCTGGTGTCGTTGTACCGACTCCAACCTTGCCAAGTGTATCCACATAAAGGTATGATTTATATCCGCCTGTCCAATATCCCAGCGCAAAGTTGTTTGAACCAACCGTACCTAGAGTCCATTTATCAAGTCCATTAGTTCGCAAAATAAAATAATTATTATAGGCTGCATTGGATTTATCGGCAATAAATCCTGCCCATCCTGCAGTCGATTTTGCCCTGACAAAACTCTCATCCGTTATCATGTCCAACTTAAAAGGATATGCTGGTTGTTGCCCAATTCCTAAACTACCCGAGTTGAGATAATAATTATCACCCGATTTTAAAAATGGTCCCAAAGCATATGCCGCGCTTGCCATCTCAGTCCGTGGTGTGAATACGATCGGTGCGGCAATACCCGGACCTGATACCGCAGTTACTTCAACCCATAACGGCTGATAAAAAATACCAGTAAGAGGTGTAACTGCTCCCAGGAGCACGCTGAAGGTACCCTTATATACAATTATTCCGGGTTGCGTTTCTGACCACAACGCCCCGCCGCCACCGGATACATTGAATAACTCAAATTTCAGTTCATACGCACCGTCTGCGACCGGAGCACCACCCGTGGTTGTTAATAGTCCCTGATATGATATTTTATTGGGCACTGATGCGTTCGGTGATAATACCGAACGAGCCGGGATACCCTTCCCCGGTAAGCCCACGGTTGCATCGTCGGTACTCGTTTCCTGAGCATACGCAAGCATGCTTAAAAGGAAAACGCAAGATAATAATCCTATCAAATATCTCATAAATCTAACCCTCATTATTTGTTTATGATTATGTGAATTAAAATGAAAAACCCCTACAACATTCCTAAATGTAATAGAGGTTTACGACTTGACTATTCCTATGAATGTATCAAATCCATTGCGAAAAGATAAGAAACTTAATGTTGATTGTCAACAAATATCCGCTATTTCATTATATTACAATAACTTATTTTTTCCTAAGTTCAGTTTTTTTAAAAATTCTTTCATTTTCTATTAATTTTCATTATTATTGGAATGGAATCGTATGAAACCGGTCATTGCCATAACTATGGGTGATTTTAATGGAATTGGGCCTGAGATTGTCCTAAAATCCATTACTTTTGGCAAAGTCCGATCATGGTGCACACCTATTCTGATCGGATCGATTGATGTTTATGAATTTTATGCTCGTACTCTGCGATTACAAATAGTAATTCAAGAAAGTAGTGTCCTTCCGGTAAAAAACATACCGGGGACTATTCCGGTTTTCAATATCAGGAAATTCTACAAACCCCGTATTAAACCGGGGAAACTGTCAGTAGAAGCCGGTGAATATGCCGGTGAATCCATTGTTGTTGCGGCAGATCTTGCGGAAAGAAAATTCATCGATGGTATAGTGACAGCTCCGGTATCAAAAGTGGCACTTAACAAGGCAGGGTATCGGTTTCAGGGACAGACCGAAATGTTAGCCAAACATTATGGAGTCGATAACACCCTAATGCTCTTTACTTCAAAGGATTTGAAAGTAGGATTGGCAACGACACACATTCCAATGTCCCGTTTGTCGAGAGAAATTTCCAAGACCTATATCTTAAATAAAATACAGATCCTTCAATCATCTCTTAAAAAAGATTTTGCAATTCTACATCCTAAACTTGCCGTGCTCGGTCTCAATCCACACGCCGGTGAAGGAGGATTTCTCGGTAAGGAAGAACACAAGAGCATATCCCCGGCAATTCAGGCAGCAGTGAGGAAAGGGATCAAAGTCCAAGGCCCCTTTCCAGCAGATGCATTTTTTGGTTCCTTCCGCGAGCGAGAGTACGATGCAATTCTTGCTCTCTACCACGATCAGGGTTTAATCCCATTCAAAATGCTCAACTTCGAAAGGGGTGTCAATTTCACTGCCGGACTTCCGATCGTTCGCACATCGCCCGATCATGGAACAGCTTTCGAAATCGCAGGGAAGGGCATTGCGAATCCATCCAGTATGGTCGAAGCTATCAGAACAGCCGTAAGTATTATAAATAACAGGAGGCACCACCGCTGATGATCCGATTCGACAATGTCTCCGTATCTTTCGATCATGTCCCTATTCTCATCGATGTAAACCTGCACATAAAAGCGGGTGAGTTCGTTTCGATTGTGGGAGAATCCGGAGTCGGGAAAACAACCTTGCTGCGTCTGATATACTTTGATGTTTTTCCTGACAGAGGCATCGTGACTGTCAACCAAAAAAGCTCCTCCGACATAAAAAAGAGGGAAATTCCAAAGATTCGCAAAAAAATTGGTGTCGTTTTCCAGGATTATAAGCTTCTGGA
>CAYGXH010000187.1:0-6265 GCA_964353675.1 uncultured Chlorobiaceae bacterium | reverse complement strand
TGATGGGTGCCGCAATTTCCGCAATCCTTTGCTGGCTGGACTCATGAAATCTGTTCATTTTCGCGGTTCTTTTTTAACCTTTCGTGAGAATCCAAAAAAAAAGTCCCGTAGGTGGGACTTTCCAAGAGGATGAAATAATATACAAATCCTTATCCAGAATAGCAAATTGACGATCTAATTTTTTTTAATTCCCTCAAAAATTAGCGAATAATGCCGCTATTATCATTTTTCAAAGATATTTTGCACTTTTTCGATCCATCATAAATGCCGGGTGCCCAATGAAAGTCCGTTATCCGTAAAATCCGAACGAAAAAAAACAAGGATGCAGTATACCTTAAATGCCCTATCAGATAAATACTGATTTGCAGATTTTCACTGCTTGTTCGATTTCCTCCATACTAACATCGAGATGCATTACGGCACGAATCGATGATTGTCTTTCCGGTGTGAGAAGAAGACCTCTCGATTTCAATAAATCAAGAATTTCGGTTTGTGATCTGCCTGTTGCCGAAATATCGGCGATAACCATATTTGTTTCAACCTCTCCGGAATTGATCGATATACCTTTAAGATTTCGTAATCCCGAGAAGAATACCCGCGCTTTATCATGGTCTTCCCGCAATCTTTCGATATTATGGTCTAGTGCATAGAGTGCAGCAGCAGCCAGTATCCCTACCTGACGCATCCCTCCACCAAAAATCTTTCGGTACCGCAGCGCCTGCTCGATGAATTTCTGATCGCCGAGTATGATCGAACCAACCGGCGCCCCTAATCCCTTCGAAAAACAAACCGAGAGAGAATCGAAACATTTAGCATATTCTGCAAGTGGAATACCGGTGGCTACGGATGCATTCCACAAGCGCGCTCCGTCCAGATGCATTTTTATATTTTCGTTCAACGCTATATTCCGAACATCTCTGATTTCTTCCAATGGTATTATGGATCCGCCTGAACGACCATGAGTATTTTCGAAGCAGATAAGTTTCGTCACCGGAAGGTAATATGCCCGCGGCCTGATGGCGTCTTTGACTTGCTCAGCGGTCATCCTCCCGCGGATACCGGCAATCGTTGTCATCTGCACACCGGAAAGGAGTGAGGGACCGGCTGTTTCATAAACAAAGATATGCGAATCCTGCTCAACGATTATTTCATCTCCCGGATATGTGTGAACCTTGATGCATACTTCGTTACCCATCGTTCCACTTGGGACGAAGAGCGACGCCTCTTTCTGTAAAAGCTCGCACATGCGTTCCTGTAATGCATTGACAGTCGGATCTTCTCCGAATACATCATCGCCGACCTGAGCTTCCATCATTGCACGGCGCATGCCGGGAGACGGCTTTGTTACCGTGTCGCTCCGAAGATCTATATATTTTGGACTCATAACCTTAATCTATTCCTTTTGCGGATGCAATAACGTTATAATCAGAATCTCTGGTGCTCACACAGGAGTTATTCCACATTACTCTTCTGTTGGATTGTGCGAATTCTATTGTAAAATATCCGTCCGACGGATGCCGCGATGAAGACGAGTACAACGTATAAACACAATTCACACAGCCAGTCACCCTTTCGTGTGTAAAAAGTAATTTCGCGTCTCGCTGTAACCGCGTGTTTGAGAAGAGTCTGAACATATAGAGATGTCTCCTCTATTGTCCTCCCGTAAGGGTCGATAAAACATGAAATACCGCCATTTGCGCACTGGATTACCCATCGTCTGTTCTCAACAGCACGTAAAACAGCGTACTGTTTGTGCTGATATGCACCTGATGTATTTCCCCACCAGCTGTCGTTTGTAACAATGCATAAAAATTCCGCGCCCTTGCGGACAAAATGTGCAACAAATGAAGGATAAATTGATTCGTAACATATCAGGGTTGAGAATTTTACTCTTTCTCCGTCAATTGTCCTCATAGTGAAAACCGTCGTATCTCTGCCTATCCCCCATCCGCCCAATCCGAAGTTCCACTGCATTGCGTTCAGGAAACTCAACTCCTCTGAAAAAGGCACCCTCTCGGCAAAAGGTACTAATCTTATTTTTGCATATTTTTGAATTGTATCCGTATAAGGCTGAAGCAACATCGAAGAATTGTATGTATCGTATCGGGTACCGAACGGATTTGTTTTGCTGCTTTTCGGAGCCTGTTCATCTTCCCGATAGTAAATAATATCCGGAATTCCGCTTAGTAAGTTAATGTTCAGGGAATCCACTTGTTTTTTTACTTTACCGAAGATATGTTTTTCTCCCGGATGTAAAATATAGAACGGCGGAGTCGTCTCGGGCCAGAGAACAAGGTCCGCCCCTCTCTTTCCCACCCGTTCGGTAATCTGCTGAACGATCTCCAGAGGTTTTTCCGGATTCCCCGTCCATTTTTCGAATGTATCAACGTTCGGCTGAATAACCGCGATCTCCACAGTCGGGCCTTTTCCTTCGGCTGTATTTTTCAGAATCCACGTACCGTAAACCTTTGGAGCTAAGTAAAGTATCAGAATTACTGCAACAGTCACCATTGAACTCCAAGAAAGCGCCCTCCACTCTCCGAGCGCCAGCTTCATGAAGAGTATGAAACCCAGAACATTGATCCATAGTATCCAGAATGAAATGCCGTATGAACCTGTTATTGCGGCCATCTGTACAATTCCCAGATCGTATGTCTGCGTATTGCCGAGCGACAGCCATGGGAATGCAATTTCAGTGAGTGAATGCAAGAATTCGAAGCCGATCCAGATAAAGGGAAATGTGAACAGCGATATTTTAAAACCAAGGTGTCGTCGGACAAATATCCATACAGCAACAGGTATTAAATAAAACAGGGGGTGTACCGCAATAAGAAATAATCCGCCGACAGCCATATATAGATCTCTACAATGAACCAATCCGGAGGGCCAGTATAACGTGATAATATTAAAAATAAGAAAAGTTAGATATGAGTAACGCAAAGTCGGCCAGTAATCTTCATTCGATGCGTGAAGCATAAAGAACGGAATGAATGCGACGAGAGCTGTAACCCCCGTCGGTACCGGTGGGAATGCAAATCCCAGGAATAATCCGGATGATAGTGCAAGCAATGTCGGATACCGTGGAGTTTTCATACATCCTTCAGTGTAAGTACCGGATACTTACTTCTGAAATAACTCCATACTCCGTATACAACGAAGGCCAGAACGACACCTACCAGCGCTCCCCCTAAAACATCGGAAGGATAATGCACACCCACACTAATCCGCGAAAATCCCATGAGTCCTGCATATGCAAAAAAGAGATACCACAAGCGGCGGTAAAAAAAAGTCATCATCGTTGCGAATGCAAAATTGTTTACCGCGTGCGACGATGGAAATGAATATCCGCTGCCGCATGGCACCAACAGATGAATATTCGAGAGGATTGCTGCTCCGTCTACTTCATGGCACGGACGGGGCCGGGCAACGATCGACTTTATGACACTGCTGCTGATCTGGTCTGAAAGATAAATCAAGGGTATCAGAAGCAACGCAACAGTTCTCCCCCGTTTTCCGCCCTTTATGAATATGAAGAGCCAGAGAAGCGTAAAGAAAGCGATTCCGACCGGAGATTGATTCCAGTTAGTTATCGGAGGCATTATTGCATCGAAAAGAGGATTGGCGAGCGCCTGATTGCAAAAGCGGAAGACAGCCGAATCGAGCGAATAAAGTATTTCAATCATGCTGCTGTGTTTTTATTCCTTTTCTTGACAATTATAAATCTGATGATAACGATGAGGGCAATGACAATGAAAATTCCGGTAATCGCATAACTGTATGAAGTGATATATCCACCTATTTTTTCCCAGTTATTACCAAGAGAGTTACCTATGTAGACGAGTATCGAATACCATATAAGAGAGCTAACAAACGAGAGAACCGTCGTCATGGTAAAATTAAGCTCGGACATGCCCGCAAAAAATGACACAACTGCTCTTGTTCCGGTAAGAAAACGATTGCCAACGATCAGCCAGAATCCATATCGCTTGAACCATTGTTCCACAAAATGAAGTTTATCAAGTTTAATAAATTTAATTTTACCTTCCTCGAGTATTCTCCGTCCGAACCATTTTCCGATGCCAAACATCGTCATAAAACCGAGTGTACCTCCCACGGTACCTGCTAAAATTGCCAGGAGGAAATGTCCCTTGCCGATCGCAGAGAGAGCGCCGCCGAAAACGACGAGAACATCGCTTGGCGCAGGCGGGAATAGATTTTCAATATACGCAACGATGCATATCGTCAGGTATATCCACACCGGATCCAGCTGCGAAAGGGTATTAATAAATTCGTTCACTGAGGAAGAGTGATAATCTGGCAGATTTCAGTTTGTCGGTCGGATCGAAGCCACGGCATACGATGCAGTACCCCCTCCACTTCCTATTGATCCCAATTCTTCGTTCGTTGTTGCTTTGACGGAAACCTGATGAAGTTCTATACCGAGAGCATGGGAAATATTCTCCCGCATCCTCTTCACGTAAGAACTGATCTTTGGCTGTTGCAGAACAACAGTCGAATCGACATTAATTATCGTAAAATTATTCGAACGAAGCAGTCCGCCGACGTGCTGCAGGATGATGAGGCTTGAAATATCCTTAAATCGCGGATCAGAATCTGGAAAATGTTTACCGATATCACCGAGCGCGGCGGCGCCGAGTAGAGAATCTGCGATTGCATGACAGAGTACATCAGCATCGGAATGACCGATGAGTCCTTTTATAAACGGAATTTCCACACCGCCGAGGATCAATTTCCGGTTAACGATAAGGCGGTGAATATCATAACCATATCCGATGCGTATGTCCATATCACCATATCTCAAAATATTCGTACTGATTATCAGGCTTTTTCCATTCGATCGCGACATCGGTCACATGAGCGGAAAGCGGGCCAATTTTTATTATAGAAATAAATTCTTCTATGAGTGATCTTTCACCGGATGCTTCAACTTCAACATTACCGTCAGGGAGATTCCGGACATACCCCCGGACACCAAGTTTTGTCGCATGGGTTATGACGTAGTAACGGAATCCGACGCCCTGAACAACACCGCGTATGATTATGTGTACACCGGTTTCCATAGGTTCGGTTGTGTAAAAAAATACAACGAAAATGAGTGAAAGTCAAACATCCAGATTTCACGTTCAACCTTCCCTCCCGGAGTACAGGCGCTCCGCACTCAAGCAATAATTTGAATTTTCATATAGGAGGAGTATATTTAATACGATTGCCGACTTGTATTATCTAATGAAATATCCTAAAAAAACGAAAACTGATTCTCATCTTCCGAAGCCGCAAGGTAAGGGAGTAGCTGATTTTGTAAGGCAGGAGATGATGGATGCCTTCCCCGACATGTGCTTTATTATTGCGGAGAATACAACGATCCTGGAGGCAAATGTCAAGGGACACGAAATGCTATTAAAGAAAAATGTGTCCCCTGCATATGCATTCCACGCATTCCTGCTGAAAGAATATCAGAATTTATTTCTTGATAGCGTGAGGAACTGCATCAGTAACCATACGCCGGTAATGGTCGAAGCCGAGCTTCGTGTCAGAATCGACTCAATCATGAGTGTCGAACTCTTTCTTCGGCCGATAACGACCGACAGTACAGACTCCCGCATAAGTTGTTTCCTTGTTGTACGCGACATATCCGACAAGAAGAGGCAGGAACTAGACCTTCTCCGTTTCACAAACCTTGCTCACTTCAGCGTGAATCCCATCGAGATTACGGATCCGAACGGTGAGATCATATATGTCAATCCCGCATTTGAACGCGCCAGCGGCTATGCGAAAGAGGAACTCCGCGGAAAAAATCCGAACGTGTTCGGCAGTCAGAAACAGTCAAAAGTATTCTGGGAGAAAATGTGGAACACCATCTCATCCGGGAAAGTATGGGTCGGTGAAGTTGAAAATAAGAAGCGAAGCGGAGAACCTTTCTACACTCAATTGCTCGTGTCACCGATCGTGAGCTCAAAAGGAAAAATCGTGGGATATTTCGGTATCCACAGGGATATTTCAGATCAGAGAAATCTCGAGCAGCAGCTCATCCATGCCCAGAAGATGGAGAGTATAGGGATGCTCGCGGCAGGCCTCGCACATGAAGTGGGTAATCCGCTTGCATCGATCTCCTCACTCGTACAGATTCTACAGCGAACCAGCGAAGATGAGTTTATTCAGGATAAACTTGAATTGATTAAGAGCCAGATTACCCGCATCTCGCGGATCATACGAGATCTCGTCGACTTCTCCCGTAAATCGAATT
>CAYGXH010000186.1:0-6294 GCA_964353675.1 uncultured Chlorobiaceae bacterium | reverse complement strand
AAGAAGGAATTATGGTCAAAGGTCCAGAAAGGATCATCGGTCGTTGAGATAAAATTACCTATCGGTGTCGGTATCGCCGGTTCAGTCGCGAAGTCGGGTAAAGCCGTCACAATCGCCGATGCCTACGCAGATCCTCGTTTTAATCCTCAGATTGATCAAACGACAGGGTACCGTACAAGAACGGTGCTGTGCATGCCGATGAAAAACCGCGAGAGTAAAATCATCGGTGTACTGCAGCTGCTTAACAAAGCCGGCGGACCTTTCAACGATGGAGATGAGAAGTTCATCGAGGCATTTTCCGTTCACGCCGCAATCGCCGTAGAGAACGCTCAGCTTGCCCAGAAGATGGTGCAGAGCGAACGCATGTCTGCCGTCGGGCGTATGGCAAGTACAATCGTGCACGACATAAAGAGTCCGATGAGCACATTGCGACTTGCCGCCCAGGTGCTGAGAAAGAAAACGACGGAGAAAACGGTAGTCGAATTTCTGGACGATATGGTTCAGGAGATCGATCGATTCCTGTCGATGACTCAGGAGATTCTCGATTATTCACGCGGCTTGAGTGTAATGAACATCCAGGTTGTCAATTTCGGCGAGACAATGGAATCGATGGCGACATATATTGAGCGTGAGGTTTCACGCCGGAATGTGCAGGTGGAACGCAAACTTGAATTCTCAGGGACTCTGAAAATTGATCCAGATAAATTGCTGCGGGCATTCTACAACGTAGCCGTTAATGCTGCAGATGCCATGGGGAAAGGAGGAACCCTGCGGATCACATCTCATCGCGTAAACGGCACGGTTGCCGTGGAGTTCAGCGATAATGGGTGCGGCATGCCTGATGATGTTAAAGCCCGGATCTTTGAACCCTTTTTCACTTACAAGAAGAGGTACGGTACGGGCCTCGGGATGGCAATAGTGAAGAAAATCATCGACGACCATAATGGGAGGATTGAAGTTGAAAGCCATGTCGGGGAAGGAACGACCGTGAAATTCTTTCTACCCGCCGAAGAGCAGACCCGGTGACGCAGATTTTCGTCTGAAGCGGAAACCGAAGCATGCGAGTTCCCATTAACCACAACGCCATTGAGATTGTCCAGGGCGATATTACCGATGAGCAGACTGAGGCTATCGTTAACGCCGCCAACAATCACCTCTGGATGGGGGCAGGTGTAGCAGGGTCGATAAAACGGAAAGGTGGAGAGAGCATCGAGCGCGAGGCAGTCGCACAGGGACCGGTTAACGTCGGCGATGCCGTCATGACCTCAGCGGGTAGACTTGCCGCGCACCATGTGATTCATGCGGCGGTCATGGGGCAGGATCTGCATACCGATGCAGATACTGTGGCAAAAGCGATGCGGACTGCTCTCGAACTGGCTGAACGGAAAAACATACAGACCATCAGCTTCCCGGCATTGGGAACCGGAGTTGGTGGTTTTTCGGTTTTTCACTGTGCGAAAGTAATGATCACCACGGGAGTCGATTTCCTCATGAATTCACATTCACTCCATTTGGTACGCATAGTTCTATTCGATAAAAGCACTTTCAGTGCTTTTGAAGAAGAATTGAAGCTCCAGTTTTCTTCAAAACGTCACTGATATAATTCTTTCCTCCGAAGCCGACAGGCGATGTCGTGCAGGTTGCAATTCCACTTAAAAAGTTGTAAGTTTCCTCGTCTCCAATGCCTGGTTTAGAAAAAATTCTCATTGTCCGCTTCAGCTCTCTCGGTGATATTATACTAGCGTCACCGCTTATCCGTATTCTGAGAACTACCCATCCATCTGCGCAGATCGATTTTCTTGTTAAAGCGGAGTATGCCGATGCCGTCCGCTTTAATCCGCACCTCAGCACTGTCATAACACTTAAAACATCGGATCGGCAGGAACTGCGGTCGTTGAAAAAACATATCCGTCAGACGGGCTACGACCTCATTATCGACATCCATAACAGCCTACGAAGCCGTTACCTGAGGTGGGGCGCCGGTGCTGTGCACACGTCTGTTGTGAAAAAACGGGTGGTTAAACGGTTTTTTCTAGTATCCTTCGGATGGAACTTTTACCGTAAAACCGTATCGGTCGCTGATCGCTACTGTGAAACTGTTCGTAAGTACGGGGTGAGCGATGACGGTGAAGGGCTTGAGATATTTTTCCCGGAAGAAACCCATTCTGCTGTCGCATCTGTCATGGAACGGTTTGCGCTGGATAAGTACGATATGGTTGTCGGAGTAGGGCCAACTGCGCGGCACGGTACGAAGCGCTGGCTGCCGGAGCGTTTCGTAGAGTTTGGCGTCGCTCTGGCGAAGCATCATCACTGCCGGATTTTTCTCTTCGGGAGCAAAGAAGAAAATGATTTTTGCGGGGATATAGCGCAGATGATTAATGCTCATACGGGACATGGTATCGCTGAAAATTTCGCAGGTAAACTCACCCTGCTCGAAACCGCAGCGGCCCTGGATTACTGTCATGTCGTTGTGTCGTGCGACAGCGCGCTGATGCACATTGCGGCTGCACGGAAGAGGAGTATTGTGGCGATCTTCGGATCAACGGTGAAGGAATTCGGATTTTTCCCGTATCGTACGCGCCACATCGTCGTAGAGAGGAACGATGTCAGGTGCAGGCCATGTTCGCACATCGGTCTTGACCAATGTCCGAAAAAACATTTCCGATGCATGAAGGAAATCACCGCGCCCGATGTCATGAACGCTCTGGAGGAGGCGCTGGGCAGATGATGTGGAAAATTTTTTATAACTGGTTTGTTGTACCCCTCTTGTGGTGCGGCTTCCGCGTATACTCTCTACTGAATGAGAAAGCTCGCCGGGCGTGGGAGGGACGCAGAGGTCAATTTAGAGAATTGGAAAGGAGGGTAACGCGCCTCGATCCGAACCAGCCGAGGATCTGGTTTCATTCATCGTCGCTCGGAGAGTTTGAGCAGGCCAAGCCGATTATTGCGGAGTTAAAGAGGACCAGACCTGATATTCAGATCGTCATCTCCTTCTTTTCCCCGTCAGGGTATGAGAACTCCATCAAATACGCATTTGCCGATGTGATAGCTTACATTCCTTTTGATTCCTCGTGGAATGCGAAAAACTTCATTCGTATTATATCGCCGTCCGTTGCCATATTCGTCAGGTACGATATCTGGCCCAATCATTTATGGGCTCTGAAGGAGAAAGGGATCCCTGTCTTTATTGTGAGCGCCTCTGTACATAAGCGTCGTCATCATACACTCCCCGTTATAGGAGCATTCCTGCGCTCGATATATAACTCTATCGATTACATATTAACGGTTTCCGAGGATGATAAACGCTCCTACAATGCGCTCCGGGTTCATCTTCCTGTCATCGAAGTTATTGGCGACACACGCTACGACCAGGTATGGAAGAGAAAAACGGAAATTGTCCGCCGCAGTCTGATTGATCCTCACGTAACGCAGGGGCGGAAGGTCATTGTTGTCGGCAGTTCATGGAAGGAAGACGAAAAAGTATTGTTCCCTGCTTTGTACCACCTCTTTTCGGAGATGAGAGAATTACTGGTTATCCTCGTACCACACGAACCGAAGGAAGACAATCTTGAAGCCATCGAAAAAGAGCTTAATGGCAGATTTTCGTCGATTCGCTTCTCCCATCTCCATCAGTACGCCGGTGAACAGGTTATCCTTGTCGACAGTGTTGGTATCCTGATGTCTCTCTATCAGTACGGACATCTTGTATATGTCGGAGGGGGTTTCGGAGCGGGAATTCATAACGTCCTGGAACCAGCTGTTTACGGTATACCGATTCTTTGCGGTCCGCTGATTACAAATTCGCAGGAAGCGTTGTTACTCCGGAAACAGGGAGCTCTCTTCGAAGTACTTTTTTCAGAGGACATGTTCAACCACTGTATGCGGTTACTGACTGATGAAGAAGCCCGTCTCCGATGCGGCGCCTCAGCCCTCGACGTTGTAAAGCAGAATATCGGCGCTACAACGAGGTTCCTTTCGTATCTCGAAAAAATTTTGTAAATTTTCTTTAATAATACTCTCTTAAGCACATCGAATGAAAATTGCATACTTTGATACAATAGCCGGAATAAGCGGCGACATGACTCTCGGGGCTTTCGTCAGCGCCGGCGTTCCGATTGAAATCTTGCGCAATGGTGTCCAGCAATTGGGTGTACAAGGAATCGAGCTTGAGGCATCTCATATTCAAAGGAATGGTATTACGGCGGTGAAGTTAAACGTTGTTATTTCGGAAACAAAAGCCCGCCATCGGCATCTAAAAGACATCATCGACCTTATTGACCGGAGCTCATTGGTAGTTCGTATAAAGGAGGATGCAAAGAAGATTTTCATGGAGGTCGCCCGGGCAGAAGCTTTTGTGCACGCCATCCCGGTGGAGAAAGTGCATTTCCACGAAGTCGGCGCTCTCGATTCGATTGTTGACATCGTTGGCACTGCGATTTGCATAGATTTTCTCGGCATTGAATCTGTTTTTTCATCCGTGATCAAACTTGGAAGCGGCGGCTTTGTTGAGTCGGAGCACGGAATGCTTCCCGTTCCTTCGCCCGCGACTCTGGAAATTCTCCGAGGGTATCCGACTGTCATGACGAATATACCGTACGAGCTGACCACACCGACGGGAGCTGCGATCATAAAAGCGTTATCACAAGGTGTTCTGACGTCTGAAGAGTTGAAAGTGGGACAGATCGGTTACGGTGCCGGATCGCGCGACATGCCGGACATACCGAATCTCCTTCGGGTCGTGATTGGAGAAGTTTTCTCGGAAGATGAGAGGGATGAGTGTGTTATTGTGGAGACAAATATTGACGACATGAATCCCGAGATATTCCCTTATGTTATTGAGCAGTTACTTGCTGCAGGTGCGAAGGACGCTTTTTTAGTTCCGATCATTATGAAGAAAGGGAGACCGGGTGTTATGTTATCAGCGCTGGTTGACCGGTCGATGGTAGATGCAGTTGAGTCGATACTCTTTCGTGAGACCACGACGCTAGGAATCCGGATGCAGAGAGTAGAGCGTCGGAAGCTTGTACGTGAGGAGCGCGAGGTAGAATCTATTTTCGGTCGTGTCAGAATGAAGGTAGCGCGATATGGTGGGAGTGAAAAGCTCATGCCTGAATTTGAAGAATGCCGGCGTCTCGCTAAGGAGACTGGTCATCCTCTTCAGGAAATATACCGTCGTCTGGCGGCAGAATTTTCTTAGGTCATTTTCCCGAAAAGCGGTGAAAATTTAAGCAATATGAGGGCTTTGGAGAAAGAAACGGGGGGCAGGATTTTTTTTAAAAATAGTTTGACATATTGAATAAAATTTAGTATATTATAATCCCCACAAAATGTGGTAATTCCGATCCCACGAAAAAACTGCGGGATCGGGATTTTTTTCCTAATTGTTCTTTGAAAACATAGTGCATAGCTCTAAGTCAGCTTTAGAGAATATCAACCAATCTTACCTTGAAATATTCTTGGTAGGATTAACATCAAGCTCGAAGTTGAGTGTTAAAAACATACAACGGAGAGTTTGATCCTGGCTCAGGACGAACGCTGGCGGCGTGCCTAACACATGCAAGTCGGGGAGAACGGGGTAGCAATATCCCTAGTAAACCGGCGAACGGGTGAGTAACGCGTAGGCAACCTACCTTGTGAACGGGGATAACTCCGGGAAACCGGGGCTAATACCCGATGATGTCCAGTTGCAGCATTGCAGTTGGATGAAAGATCCCAAAAGGATGTCACAAGATGGGCCTGCGTCCCATTAGATAGTTGGCGGGATAACAGCCCACCAAGTCGACGATGGGTAGCTGGTCTGAGAGGACGATCAGTCACACTGGAACTGAGACACGGTCCAGACTTCTACGGAAGGCAGCAGTGAGGAATATTGCTCAATGGGCGAAAGCCTGAAGCAGCGACGCCGCGTGAAGGATGAAATTCTTTTAGAATGTAAACTTCTTTTACGGGGGAAGAATGTGGCGCTTTAGCGCCATTGACGGTACCCCGAGAATAAGCACCGGCCAACTACGTGCCAGCAGCCGCGGTAATACGTAGGGTGCAAGCGTTGTCCGGAATTACTGGGTGTAAAGGGTCCGCAGGCGGGTAAGCAAGTCGGTGGTGAAATCCTGCAGCTCAACTGCAGAATTGCCTCTGATACTGTTTATCTTGAGTTCGAGAGAGGATGATGGAATTCATGGTGTAGCGGTGAAATGCGTAGATATCATGAAGAATACCGGTTGCGAAGGCGGTCATCTGGCTCGATACTGACGCTCATGGACGAAAGCGTGGGGAGCAAACAGGATTAGATACCCT
>CAYGXH010000185.1:0-6309 GCA_964353675.1 uncultured Chlorobiaceae bacterium | reverse complement strand
CGCGCGATGGAAGGCGGTATACTCAGGCGCGCAGGCCATACGGAAGCAGTTGTAGATCTTTGTAATCTTGCCGGACTCTACCCTGCAGGTGTCCTCTGTGAGATCATGAATGATGACGGTACAATGGCTCGTGTTCCTGATCTGGTAAAGCTGGCGTCCCATTTTCGGATTCATATTATAACTGTACAAGACCTGATTCATTATCGTACCGGGAAGGAAAAACTCATTTCTCGTGTGGTTTCGACGCATCTACCGACGAAGTACGGTGAATTCATCATTCATGTATACCGCAGTGCGCACGATAATAAGGAACATATTGCACTTGTGAAAGGAAATATCGAACCGGACAAACCGGTTCTTGTCCGGGTACATTCCGAATGTCTGACGGGTGATGTTTTTGGTTCTATACGGTGCGATTGCAACGATCAGTTAACAAGCGCAATGTCTATGGTCGAAAAGGAGGGATGCGGCGTCATTCTATACATGCGACAGGAGGGGCGTGGAATCGGTTTATTGAATAAACTGAAAGCATATAAGCTGCAGGATACCGGCTATGATACGGTGGAAGCTAATGAACAGCTTGGTTTTTTACCCGATCTGCGTGATTACGGCATCGGCGCGCAGATTCTCCGCGATCTCGGTATCGGTAAGATAAGACTTATGACCAACAATCCGAAAAAAATTATAGGATTAAGGGGATATGGACTTGATATCGTCGACCGTGTACCGCTGGAGACCCAGCCCCACGCTCATAATGAACGGTATCTTAAGACAAAAAGAGATAAATTAGGGCACCTCCTGCTGCTTGATAAGTCGAAGTAATTTTTTACTTGCATTTGTTGATCTCATGTCGTAGATTATTGAAAGAAGCTTTATTAGCCATCACTCTATGCGTGATGGCTTTTATTTTTACATTATAATAATATTAAAAAAAAATACATATATCATTCATGGCAGATTGATGAATGAGGGAAAAAATAACGGCATAATCTACCTCACTCGGGAGCGGCTCGTCGAGCTGGAGAAAGAACTGCACGACCTGAGATTGCGCGGCCGGGCAGAAATTGCACAAAAAATCCACGATGCGAGGAGCCACGGCGATCTTACGGAAAATGCTGAATACGATGCTGCGAAAGAGGCGCAGCAGCATCATGAGCTAAAAATCGCTAAACTGGAACAAACTCTGGCGCGCGCGCGAATCATAGAGCGGAAAGATTTACCCAACGATAAGGTATACATCCTCTCGACCGTCACGTTGAAAGATATGAAAACAAAGGAGACGGTTGTATATATGCTCGTATCTCCCGAAGAAGCTAATTTTGAGCTTAATAAAATTTCTGTAACATCTCCCATAGGTAAAGGTTTGCTCGGAAAGACGCGGGGAGAGAAGTTGAAAATTTCTGTGCCTGCGGGCACACTGGAATATCAGATTCTAGAGATAACATAAAGTATATGTGACTACGTGCATAGCGGCTAATGCCAGTCAACCTCGAGATTAAAGCTTACCTCGGTAATTCAAAAAATGCTCTGCTCAGGGCGCGAATGTTGGATGCCCAATCCGAAGAGGTTCAGCATCAGAAAGAAACATTTTTCCATATCGGGGCAGGGCGGCTTAAACTGCGCGAGATGCCCGGCAGGGATTCTGAATTGATATACTACAACCGGGATGAATCGATTGATATACGTCGGACAGATTACCCTGTCTATAATTTTCCCCCTGAAAAAAATCTGGGACAAATTCTCGAACGAGCATTGGGCGTTATCATGGTCGTAATTAAACACCGGCATATATTTGTCTATCTCGGTGCACGCATCCATATAGCTGACGCCGAAGGACTCGGTTGGTTCGTAGAATTTGAAGTTCCCGTAGAGACGGATATGAACCTGGCAGAACAGATGTGAACCGACTCCTTGGAACATTTAATGTGCAAAAAGAAGACATCCTG
Source organism: uncultured Chlorobiaceae bacterium (assembly GCA_964353675.1). Classification (GTDB taxonomy): domain Bacteria; phylum Bacteroidota; class Ignavibacteria; order UBA10030; family SZUA-254; genus CAYGXH01. Next base: position 4,363 of record CAYGXH010000185.1, on the reverse strand, counting down.
AGAGCATCTTACATGGATCTTTTATTAATGAAGTAAGGGTATGGGCGGTGACCCCAATGACACGAAATTAAAGGCGATTAGCGGAATAATTGATGATTTTAGATTAAGTGAATTGGATGTATTTGCGGAAAGTGAAAATATTCAGTATATTTAAGGTCGTTGATTGCGGGAATAGCTCAGTTGGTAGAGCGTCACCTTGCCAAGGTGAATGTCGCGGGTTCGAATCCCGTTTCCCGCTCGAGGTAATCACAACCAAGATGCCTTGTTTCCGAAGTGAAACGGAATCGAGTTCTATACCTTCTCTTAATGTTGCCCCGCCGCTTCCAACCCAACAGGTGGCGGGGCTTGTTTTTAGTGAGGAATTCAATTTTTTCGGCGCCGTACCCAAGTGGTAAGGGAGAGGTCTGCAAAACCTTTATGCGGCGGTTCGAATCCGCCCGGCGCCTCTCGTCAAGACCGCCATAGTATTCCGTACAATCTTATAATGCACAGGCGGTAATTATGCTGTGGCGGTTGAATTCGCCGGGGTGGCGAAATTGGTAGACGCACAGGACTTAAAATCCTGTTCTCCGCAAGGGGAGTGCCGGTTCGATTCCGGTCCCCGGCACGCCAAAATTAGGCCGGGCTCTTAGCTCAGTTGGTTAGAGCGCTACCTTGACATGGTAGAGGCCATAGGTTCGAGTCCTATAGAGCCCACACGAAAGGAGAGTATGAATTTCAGGATAAATCTGGATGTCAACACGAAACAATTTATTTCTGAAATCGGATGAAATCCGATTTTTTATTGATATAACTGGATGAAAACGATCACCATAACGTTTCCGGATGGGAGTCGTAAAACCTACGATCAAGGTATCACAGGCAGCGCTATTGCACGTGAAATAAGTCAAAGCCTGCACCGTGACGCTCTGGCAATTCAGGTCAATGACGAAGTGTGGGACCTCTCGCGGAAGATTTATGCCGATGCTGACGTAAAAATTCTCAAATGGACGGATAAAGGCGGTAAGGAAGCTTTCTGGCACAGTTCCGCTCATCTCATGGCTGAAGCTGTCGAATCACTCTTCCCCGGAACAAAATTTGGCATAGGACCTGCAATAGATGAAGGATTTTACTACGATCTCGATCTAAACGCTCATACCTTGTCGCAGGAAGACCTTGCTAGAATTGAAACGAAAATGTACGAACTGGCAAAGAAAGACACACCGTACATCCGTGAAGAAAAGACGTGGGAAGAGGCTGTCGAGTATTTCCGAAAGAAAGACGATCCCTATAAACTTGAGCTTCTTGAAGAACTGCGCGGACAAACCATCAGTTTTTACCACCACGGCAACTTCACGGATCTCTGTGCTGGTCCTCATATTCCGTCGACCGGATGTCTTAAAGCCTTGAAGATATTGAGTGTCGCGGGTGCATACTGGCGCGGAAGTGAAAAAAACAAAATGCTCCAGAGGATTTACGGTATTTCATTCCCTTCTCGGAAAGAGCTTGACGATTATATCTTCAGGTTGGAAGAAGCTAAAAAACGCGACCACCGGAAACTTGGTAAAGAATTGGATCTGTTCGTCTTTCACGACGTGGCTCCCGGCGCGCCGTTCTGGCTTCCAAAGGGTATGATTGTTTTCCGTGAACTCGAAAAATTCCTCCGTCAGGAACTCGACGGCAACGGTTATCAGGAGATCAGTACTCCTATCCTGGTAAAGAAAGATCTGTGGGAACAATCCGGTCATTGGGCATACTATCGCGAAAATATGTTCTATTTCGATATGGAAGATACGACCTACAGTTTAAAACCCATGAATTGTCCCGAAAGCACGTATGTATACCGCCATAGATTGCGGAGCTACAAGGATCTTCCCCTGCGTTATTCGGAAATCGGCCGTTTACACAGGAATGAGATATCCGGCGCGCTCGGTGGTATGTTTCGCGTACGGCAGATCACCATGGATGATGCACATATCTATTGCCGGCCCGATCAGCTCATCGATGAAATTAACTCGCTAATTCGGCTGGTTAACAGTTTTTATTCAGTGTTCGGACTCAAGCCGTCATACAATCTGTCAACAAAACCCGACGGAGCAATGGGCGCTCCGGAATTATGGGAGGAGGCCGAGAAAAGTTTAAATGATGCACTCGAACAAACAGGCATCGCATATACGCTGAAACCGAAGGATGGCGCCTTTTACGGTCCAAAGATTGATGTACTGATTGAAGATGCGCTACACAGGGAATGGCAGATTGCCACTATACAGATAGATTTTGTAATGCTCCCCGAGAAATTCGATCTTGAATATATAGCAGAAGACGGATCCCGAAAACGTCCAATCGCCATCCATCGCGCAATTTTTGGATCGTTCGAACGCTTCATGGGAATTATCACGGCGCACTTTGCAGGCGCTTTTCCGCTCTGGCTGTCGCCGCTCCAGGTAGTCGTTCTCCCGATAACCGACAGTCACAGGGAGTATGCATCCTCAGTCTATGACGGACTGAAAAATGCCGGTGTGCGTGTTGAATGCGACAACCGTAATGAAAAAATCAATTATAAGATCCGTGAATGGGAAGTGAAAAAAGTACCGTACATGCTCGTCGTCGGCGATAAAGAAAAAACAAGCCAAACAGTGGCTGTCCGTCAGCACAAACACGGCGACACCGGTATTATGCCGGTCGGAGAATTCATCGGCAGAATTAAAAGGGAAATTAACGAGAAAATATTACCATAGAAGGAGAATCAGCTATAAAAGGATCAGATCGCGTTCGTGTAAATGAGGAAATCCGGGCTCCTCAGATTCGAGTGATTGATGAAAACGGACAAGTTGGCGTAATGCATCCGACTGAAGCGCTGAAGCTCGCTCACCAACGGGCTTTGGATCTCATCGAAATCGTTCCAAATGCGAGTCCGCCAGTTTGCAAAATAATGGATTTCGGTAAATATAAATATGAACAGACCAAAAAGGATAAATTGCAGCGGAAACATCAGCAGGTAACTCATGTCAAGGAACTGCGCTTTCATCCGAATACGGATGTTCACGATTTCGAGTTTAAAACACGGCATGCCAGAAAATTTTTAGAAGATGGGCACAAACTCAAGGCAACCGTAGTTTTCAAGGGACGCGAAATTACATACAAAGAGCAGGGAGAAAGCCTGCTTCATCGTCTCGAAGAACGGCTCGCCGATATCTCAAAAGTAGAACAGACAGCTAAACTCGAAGGGAGAAGCATGGCGATGATATTTGCTCCCGAAAGGGGAACAAAGAAGAAATCGGAAAAGAAACAGAAATCAACTGAAGCACAATAATTATATTGAGAAACGAATATGCCTAAAATGAAAACTAACTCCGGGGCGAAAAAGAGATTTTCAAAAACCGCATCGGGGAAATTTAAACGCCATAAGGCTTACAGGAGCCATATATTATCGTCGAAATCTTCAAAACGGAAACGTCACCTCCGTAAAGCCACATTGATCTCGGAGCAGGAACAGAAAAAGATCGAAATGCTGATCCAATCGTAACATCAGCGTTTACAAAACGAAAATAACTATAACGAGGAAAGGAGAAAAGAGCAACTATGCCACGATCGCAAAATAGAGTTGCCTCCCACCGCCGGCGCAAACGAATACTCGCGCGCGCAAAAGGCTACTGGGGTGCGAGAAGTAAAGTCCTCACGGTTGCTAAGCACCATATCGATAAAGCAGGACAACATGCATACCGTGATCGACGTTTGAAGAAAAGGGATTTTCGGGCGCTGTGGATCACTCGCATCAACGCAGGTGCAAGGATTCACGGGACAACCTATTCAAAGTTGGTGAACTCCCTCAGGAAGAAGGGAGTCATTATCAACCGAAAAGTGCTTGCCGATATGGCGGCTGCGAAGCCCGATGCATTTGCAGAAGTTGTAAAATTTGCATCTTCATGATATTAAGTGACTGTCACATCGCGGGTTTGTGGATATTTACAGATCCGCGATGCTGACTTCACAAAATGTACGGTTTTTCTATGGACCTCTATGCTGGACAAAATTGAACAGTTGAGAAAAGCCGCTGCAGCGGAAATATCAGCGGTCGCCGACCTTCAAACACTTGAAACCTACCGTATTACGTTTCTTGCGCGTAAAGGTCGTATTGCAGAACTTTTCGACACGGTGAAAAGCGTCTCAGCCGAGGATCGTCCAAAGATCGGAAAAGCTCTTAATGACCTGCGCGCAGAGATACAGAAACTCTTCGATGAGAAAAAGAACTCCCTGGAGAATCTGAATCAGGCAGAGAAGGAACACATCGACATAACTCTGCCGGGACGCAGGAAATGGATCGGAAGAGAACATCCCCTTACACAAACCCTGGATGAGATAAAAAAAATACTCTTCAAGATGG
>CAYGXH010000184.1:0-6376 GCA_964353675.1 uncultured Chlorobiaceae bacterium | reverse complement strand
GGTTCAGGCCACCCAGCATCTCGGCAGTTTCTGAAATTGCACTCCGCGAAAACCTCTTAATGCGAAGCGCCGATATGATTTGCTCCTCCAAATCTTCCGAATTCCCCTGCCGGTTAGAGAGAGTCTCGGGTAAATCCTTCACCCTCAGCATGGTGCGCCCATCTGCGCGTGCCAATAATACGGCTCGTTTGATTACACTGTGGAGCTCCCGCACGTTGCCTCTCCATCCATATTGACGAAAGGCGTCCAGCACGCTTATACTACACGTCATCTCAGGATTTTCCAGATAAAGAAAATGCTCAACAAGGAAAGGCAGATCGCCCTGACGCTCGCGGAGTGGAGGTATTTCTATAGATATAACGTTTAGCCGGTAGAACAGGTCTTCGCGGAAACTCTTTTTCTTCACTGCCTTGTGAAGGTCCCGATTGGTAGCTGCAATCACGCGGACATCCACCCTACGCATGTGATTACCGCCCACGCGTTCGAATGTGCCATCCTGCAATACCCGAAGCAGTTTAACCTGGAACGCTTCACTCGTATCGCCTATTTCATCGAGGAATATTGTGCCCTTGTTCGCAAGATCGAACCTTCCTTCGCGTTCCTTCACAGCGCCCGTAAAGGCGCCCTTCTCATGACCGAAGAGCTCGCTTTCAAGAAGAGTTTCTGTCAGCGCACCGCAGTTCACTGCAACAAAAGCATGCTCCCTCCGGCGGGAATAGCTATGAAGCGCCAGAGCAACAAGCTCTTTTCCGGTACCACTCTCGCCCAGAAGCAGGACCGTGGCATCACTGTCGGCAACGGTTTTCACCATGGTCACCACCTGCTCCATCGGCCCGCCGCTGCAGTATACAATCCCTTCCATTACTCGTTTCTCGCCGCTCTTCGCTAATTCATTGGATTCAGCTTTTTGAAGATCACCGGCTTCTTCCCTCAACCGATCGATCTCCTTCTGATAACGCTCTATCTCCTTTTCAAGAGTATCCTGATTCCCTTCCGCCTTGTGTTCCCTCACTCTTATTAGTTCCTCCTCAAGAGATAACAGTTTCGCTTCTTTCTGGCCAAGGACTTCTTCAACATGTATTTTCTCTCTGGTCAGTATTTCAACCTCGCCCCTCATATGACGGTGCTTATATACCCAGAGAGTAATCCCAACGCATATTACCGTGAACATTGGGCAAGCAATCGGGAGAACAAACAATCGGGATATAAAAAGGAGGTATGAGACAATTACGAGTCCGAGCACGATGCAACATATCCCGACGAAACCAGCGGCATCCCTTCGCAAAGAAAAAAGCAGAACTGAGATAATTCCAAGAACGAAAGAGATATCATATACATATGCGTATGATATTCTCGTGATGAAAGTACGGTGAAGGGCATTGTGGATAAACATTGCGTGCATGCCGATGGATGGAAAGTCATTCCCGAAGGGTGTTTCAATGAATGTACTTCTTCCCTCCGCGATAATTCCGACAAGAACGAATTTGCCTTTCCACGAATCTTTTTCGTTTCCCGAGTATTCTCCCCCCTTCATTTCATCATACATTCTCAGAACTTCAACCGCCGGGTGCATATGAAGTGATTTTTTTCCGCCGGTGAAGTTAATTTCGACCGAACCATTAGTCTGCAGAGGAATTTTCAGAGGTGGTTCGCTATGATCAAAAACGATGATGTTATTCAAGTTGTAAACAGACGGCCTGTAGGTCCTCAGTCCTAACCGGAGCACCTCGAAGGCAAAAGACGGCATCCAACCGTTTCTGTACTTCACAAAAACAGGCATCGATGTGTTGTCGCTGAAATTCGTATGACCGATCGAATTTGCCTTAACTCTCAGTTGTAAAAAGGGAAAGTGAGTCTCGCTTCCTCTCAACCAGTGGTCGTTACCAATCCCATAAAAAAGCGACTCGTCAAGAGTGCTATCCGTATTTTCTGTCTTGGCGATTTCATCGATTTTTCGGAAATATCCTCCGAGTACAACACCTATGCATCCATCCATGACCGTTTGCAGGAGATTGTCATACTCGGGATATCTTTCATCGGGCTGGCTGAATCCAACATCGATGCCTATTGCACCGACTTCCAAATCCTTCAGTGCCTTCACTATAAGAGCATAATAGCTTCGCTTGAGCGGATACCCCTCGAGCGATTCAATGTCGTTGTTATTAAAATAGACGACTGCAATGGAAGAATCTACCTCAGATTCACCCCGCATGCGGTACATCAGAGTCAGGATGGTGTTATCCAGAGCATTAAATAAATCCGATGCAAGCAAACCAACGACAAGCGCGCATACTACCGCAATGCACCCGATGAGAATCTGCTTTCTTTGAAAGACTTTCATGCAAGCATCATCGTTGCGTAAGTCCTTTAGGTTTCAGCCACTTTTCCGGATCGAGTTTTTCACGATCCTTATACAGCTCAAAGTGGAGGAGGGAACCGCCAAGCGATTCGCCTGTTTTCCCGATCGAATCTCCCTCTGTGATTTTCATTCCTTCATCTACATCGATTTCTGAGAGATGCGCGTATACGGTCCTGAAACCGTTCAGGTGATTGAGAATGACGAGATTGCCGTATGACGGAAGCCAATGGATTTTCGAGACCTCGCCATCGGCAATTGCGCGGACACTGGTCCCGGGTGTAACAGAAATATCTATCCCGGTATTTTGTGTTACCGTGCGGAGTGTGGGGTGTTCCTGGTTGCCGAATCTGGCCGTCAGGGTTCCTTTATCCACAGGCCATCGTAATTTGCCTCGTCTCGCTTCGAAGCTCCCTGCAACAGGTATTTCGGTGTCTCCGTCTTTTTTCTTCCGTTCAGATTCTTCCTCGATGAGCTTTGAGATAAGTCTTTCCAACTCCTTCACATCCTGTTTTTTCCGCTCAAGCTCTTTCTGATAATTTTTCTTATCCCGCCGGATTTCGACAAGGAGCGACTTTCGCTTTTTTGCCCGATTGGCAAGTTTTGCCTCTTCGCGTTTCTTTTCCGCTATGAGCTGTTTCTGTTCGTCGAGTTTTTTATACAGGACAGAATCCTGATATTCCAGCTCCACTTTCTGCGAACCGATTTTCTCCATGTCCCTCCGTCTCTGACTTGAAAATCGTTTCAGGTATTCTGACCTGATGAGAAGCTGATTGAGAGATTTTGATGCGAGGAGAAGTTCGATATCGTGGATCCGTCCGTACTTGTATGCATTTGCTACATACCGGGCATAGTGCATTTTGAGAGATGAAATCTGTCCGCCGAGTTCTTCGATTGTCTTCCTCGTGTCGGCGATTTCTTTCTCGAGCGTTAACTCCTGCTTTTTTAATGCAGTTATCAATTTCTTCAGGAGCGCGCTCTGCCGATCATATTTTCCGAGCAGGTCAAGTGTGGCTTTTTCCTTTTTCTCGCTTTCCCGAATCTGAACTTCGTACCGGTCGATTTCCTTGCGAAGCTCTTCTAACTGGGTCTGTTTCTTTTTTATATCCTGAGCATCCGGCGATGCACCGACAAACAGGAGAATGCCCGTTATTAATATTATGATATGGATTATGCGGAGGTTCGCCATCAGCGGTAAATGATTTTAGCTTTTTGGGGAGGAGTAAAGGAACATGTGACGGGGTAATTGACCGAGAGGTCGTCGTATGCAACGGTTACACTCTGTTGAGTCTGCGGAAATACGATTCGTATTACCATGCCGCAGAAAATATCGTCTACTTCTTCAATTTCTGAAACAGCCGCTTTCATCACCTGCTTTCCTTCCCTGTTCACGCGCTCGTACTCTGTGACGATAAAGGATTCATAGTCTATTCTGTACTCGCTTCTCCCGTCTGTTGTTTCGTACGTGAGGCGCCATGATTCATCGTCGGAGGTTTGTTCTAAAAGTTTTGCTGTACTGTCGTTCAGTGGGAATTCACCCGTAAACACCCTGAAAACCGCATCGATATCGAGCGGCACGCGCAAGAGGTTCATCAGCGTGTGCTGATCGGCACTGCCGCTTACAGCTTTATTCTCCAGCCAATCGTAGAAAATATACTTCTCTCCAGTTAACGATAAAGTACCGACGCGGATCCCGAATGGTCCATGTACCTCGAACAGGAGAGAGTCCGGCTTTTTAACGCGCGCAGTAAAGAAACCGCTCGTCGAAACTTCGGGACTTTCGAATGTCACGGTACCATCTCCGCTGATAGATTTAATCTTCATATTACGCTCGACCACTTTGCTTAGTATTTCTGGGACAGTTACGTCCGGCCGAACTTTGACTATTTTGCGGGTAGTGCATGAGAAGCTCCCGATAAGGAGACAGGTAAGGAGAACACCTACACCGAATCTCACAAACTCCCCCGACGAACTTTCTCCTTGTATGTTTCATTTGTAGCGTCAAATTCCGATGCTCGCTTCCAGAAATCTATTGCCTTCTCCTTTTCCGATAATTTGTAATACACATCGCCCAGATGGTCATGCACCACGGCACTTGTCGATCCGAGTTCGATCGCCTTGCGTATCCACCTCTCCGCCTCTCTATAGTCGCCGAGTTTGTAATGAATCCATCCGTAGGTATCGAGGTACGATTGATTTTCGGGTTGTTTAGCGAGTGCTCGTTTCGACATCGCGAGAGCGCGGTCAAGTAGGATGCCCCGCTCCGCGAGGCTGTAACTGTAGTTGTTAAGAACCAGATCGTTCTGCGTATCAATCCGCAGAGCCCGTTCGTACATGGTGTCTGATTCTTCATATCTCTGCAGTTCGTTATAGACGAGTCCGAGAGCGCTTGCTGCATCCGGACTCTTGCTGTTCAGCAGAAGTGCTTTCTCGAGCGCTGTTGCAGCTTCGACCGGCTTGCGAATGCGCTGGTACGATATGCCGAGGATGAAGTGAATCCGATACTCATCGGTTACGAACTTTTCCGCCTCATGCAGAAGGTCGATGGCTTCGTTAAACTTCCCATGATCATAGTAGAATGAAGCAACTCCCACCCACCCATCGGGATTCCACTTTGCGCGTTCAATCACATTGGAGAAATTTATAAGGGCAAGTGAATCATTTCTAGTAATATTATGGATGGCGCCGAGCATCCAATAGGGCCGCCAGTCATCGGGGTGTTTATCACGGATTCTCTCGAACATAGTGATGGCAACAGGCGCTACTGCTGAATCCCTTTCTATGAACGAAAAGAAGACTTGCCCGAATCTGATCTGTTCATCGGCTGTGGCGCTGTCTTTACTCATGACTGTTTCGAACTGTTCGGCTGCTTTATCGTAATCGTGCTTGAGGAGATACGCACGGGCGACTGCTCCGCGAACCTCCAGATTATTGGGATCAAGTTCGACGAGTTCCTGATACATAGTAAGAGCCGTATCGATGCTGTCGCTGCGGAGATACAGATCCGCCAGCGCTTTTTTTATTTCATTATTTCCAGGATCGATGGATAACAAACTCCGGAGAGCGCTGATGGCTTCGCTCATCCTGTTTGCTGCAGCATAGATCTGTGCCAGCTGAAAATACGCATTGCCATCCGGGCCAAATCGGTCAATAATTTGTTCATAAATCTGTTGTGCCTTTACCGGATTGCGCATCTGCTGGATGTGGGCAAGTGTAGACCATGCCTCATGGTCATTTGGTTCGATGCGGACGATCTCTGCAAAGACGACTATCGCGCTATCAAATTCAAGAGCATTGATGTAAATCTCGGCTAATGTCCGGCGGTAGGTCATATTTTCCGGATTCAGGCGAACCGCTTCCCGTTCCATCGAGATAGCAAGATCATGCTTACCTAGTACAGAGTAGTCCTTGGCAATCGAATTATATATCGCCGGATCTTTAGAATACGTAAGCGCATCCTGGTACTCCAGGATAGCTTTCGCATAATCCCCTTTTTGATCGAGGAGACTGCCGTTAATATAATGGTCAAGAGCTAAATCACGGTTATCTGTTTGCTGTTCCTCTACTGTTTCCCGCGGCCCTGAGCAACCGCTTCCGAGAGCGATGAAAATCCCCGTGATAATTGCAGAAATCAAATAGTGTTTCATTATTTTTTTCCTTCAGCCTAAAATATAGAAATTTCATGAAGTAATAACAAACGGAGGAGGGGGTGACTTAAAGTGGTTTATTATAAGGGAAGTAACGTCATTTGTCAATGATCATTGGGGGATTGATCGATTGTGATTGGTCATTTGGATGTGGTATGGGGTTATTTGTACTTGGTACTTTGTGGGTGGTCCTGAAGGGAGCAGAGAGCGTAGAGCTGAGAGCATAGAGTTGTTTGTACTGAGTTCTAAGCATTTAACTCTTAACCTTTTACCTCGCGCTCTTACTCTCTGCTCTTAGCTCTCTTCTTTTCTTCATCTTCGTGTTGCCTCATAATAAAAGGTAACCGTAGAGGAGGACAAGGTAGCGATTGAT
>CAYGXH010000183.1:0-6377 GCA_964353675.1 uncultured Chlorobiaceae bacterium | reverse complement strand
GCTTGCGGGCGGCCGGTTCACCAATCGTACTTTCTACGGTTTGGGCACCAACGCGGCCTTTTGGAGGTCCACGGAGGATGGTTCTATGAGCGCCTACTACATGCTCCTGAACTCCACTACTGGCTCCATCGACTTGGGCTTCTCCGGCAGCAAGGAGAGCGGGTTCAGTGTGCGTTGCCTCCAGGATTAGTCTATTTGTTTATTGAACAAATCCCAGCCTCTTATCGGTTGGGATTTATTTTATCCCATATTTTTCATGATTTTCATGTAGCAAGTTCTACTACAAACCCGTCAAATATTTCAATTGTTTTTGTTTAGCATAAAATGTGACAAGGTGGGTACCTAAGAATCAAGAGGGGTGTTAAGGGGGTGGTGTACTCAAATATTTTTTAAAGAATGCTTTTCAAATGCCTTTCCTGGAAGAATATAGGCGGTAACAGGCCAAAGGGGAGTCATGTTAGCCTTCATGTACAATCAGGGGGAATAATTCACTCCTTGAGAGGTCCGCATATCCTAATGCAGTAGTCGAGGAATGGGCATCCTATTATGCGTCAGGTTTTAATTCTCAAGAAGACTAGGCAACATCTATTGCATACGATGTAAATGGATATGTCATAGTAACTGGTTTCAGCGAGTCTGTCTCTGGAAAATATGATTTTGCGACTGTGAAGTATGATACAGCGGGAGTGCAACAATGGGTAGTACGATACGATGGTACTGGTGGGAGTGAAGATTATGCGGTTAAAGTTGCTCTGAATAGTTTGGGAAATATATATATGGCTGGAAATAGGTATCCGGGCAGCTTGACACTATAAAAAAGGAAGTGGAAAGACTATAGATTTTGCTCAAACAAATATACCAAAAAAAGACATGGGGAGCTCTACATTAAAAAAGGATCTACGATTTTGATACAAACGAACACCTATAAAAAGGAATGAAAACTTTGAAACAGGGTAATTCAGGGAGAGTGCATACTGTAAAAAGACTTTGCATTAAAAAAGAGACCATCTGGGTAGGGGCAATACAATAAAAAAGTGCTATTCGTAAAAGGTAGACACCCTAAAAAGACCTAACAAAACTTAAGTATCGGAAAGCTTTACAATGTAATTGGATTAGAAAAAGTAATTATTCAGAGATGGTCAACAGTATAAAAAAGGGTTTTGCTATGTCAGAGATGTTTCGTATATTTTATATGCAATTGAAATTATTTAACACGTCTAAAACCATATTTGTGAATATCCACTCTTGTATTGCAGCCTATTGACGTGGGTGAATGAGCGGGAATGGACGTTCTATTTTCAGTGGAAAAAAGGTGTTGATGAAAGTGTTGATAAAGTCGCAAGATTTTCAACACACAACGCCGGGAAAGTGCCTAAAACTTTGCGCCCGTAGCTCAGCTGGATAGAGCGACAGCCTCCGGAGCTGTAGGTCACGCGTTCGAATCGCGTCGGGCGTACAGACAGAAATTCAAAAGGACTACAGAGAAAGGAAATCCGACAAATGTTACATCCGAAGAAAAGAATTACGAAAAAGGAAATTAAACAGGATCAGCTTGTGACCGCGTATGCGAATGTGACTTCATTCTATGAGGCAAACAAGAAATTGATCAGTTACGGAACAACAGCCCTGATCCTGATTATCATCGGCATCGTGATCTATGCTAATAATCGTCGGGCAAACGACGAAAAAGCAGCTACGGAATTAGGGAAGGTTTACGCAATATATGACGCAGCCGCGGGCGACATCGCCCAGTATAAGCTTGCAATTGACGGACAGCCGGAACGCGGTATCATGGGACTGAAAGCAATAGTCGACAACTACGGCGGTACGACATCAGGCCAACTCGCACGCTACTATCTTGCAACTGCTTACTACAATCTCAGCAACTATGATGAAGCCTTGAAGAACTTTGAAGATTATGACGGAGAGAGTGATCTCCTGAATGCTGCTGCCATGGCAGGGATTGGAAAGTGCATGGAAGCAAAAGGCGAATACCTCGAGGCGGCCGGAAAATTCGAGAATGCGGCACATATTGTATCCAATGACACCAACACGCCTGATTATCTCAATTCGGCTGCCAAGTGCTACGGAATGGGGGGTGAAAAAGAGAGAGCTGTATCTCTCCTGAAGCGGATAAAAAAAGAATATCCACGCACACAATTTGCAAGAGATGCCGACAGGTATATTTCGCAGTTTTCTACCTGAGAGGAATCCTGAGTTCAATGATTTCAACCCATTCTGGTCATCAGAAATGGGTTTTTTTATGTTGAGATTCACCTCTGAAATGATTACTTTGTCTTACTGCGTATGAATTGGACCAAAAACGCCTGAGAAGCGGTGCGCTTAACGATCAATAAAAATCTATCTAAACACATTCTCCGGATTGCGGGTCCTGCTATCGCCGGTCAATCTTCCCAGGTAATCGTCTCAATCGTCAACACCGCTATGGTTGGCAGATTGGAGAACGCTCATATTCAACTCGCTGCAATGGGTTTAGGTTTTCTGGGAACGATGGCGGTCACCAGTTTTTTCTCCAGCCTGAGTACCGGTACACACGTTCTCATCGCAAGGCGTCAGGGTGAAAACAATCCTCGAGGCGTGGGTGAGGTTCTCAACAGTTCTCTCTTTATTGCATTTGTGGTGGGAACCATTTTCGGCTTAGTGGGATACCTTGCTTCCCACAGCATCATCGATTTTTTCTCTGCGAATGATGAAGTTACCGAAGCGGGAGCGGCGTACATGAAATACCAGTTTCTCGGTCTTCCGTTTTTTCTTCTGATAGTATCCTACCGGGGGTTTTTTTTCGGTATCGGACACACGAAGATATTTATGATTTCCGCCATCATCATCAATATATTCAACATTACGTTTAATTACCTGTTTATGTTCGGCGCTTTTGGTTTCCCGCGGATGCAGCTCGCAGGGGCAGGCGTCGGATATACCCTGAGCATGGTGCTCGGATGGCTTTTTTTCTTTTCTGTAACTTTTATCAGTAATTATCGAAAACAATATCGGTATTACTCTCGTATACGGATTGCAAAGGACATTATTATTCAGATTGTAAAAATATCGTTCCCCGTTTCGATGCAAAATATTCTGATTCTACTGGGATTTCTCATTTTTGTCGCGATAACCGGAATCATCGGAACAATTGAACAGGCAGCCAGCAACGTCGTCATCACGGCTCTCTTTTTATCAATTATGCCCTGTTTTGGATTCGGAATTGCATCGCAAACCCTGATCGGACAGTCGCTCGGGAAGGGGAACCAGAGATATGCTCAAGCATACGGTTATGAAACTGCAAAACTCGCAACTATATTCACGATCATAATCGGCCTGATATTTGTCCTGATACCCGATGCAATTCTTACAGTCATTACAAACGAAAGAGTTGTCATTGACACTGCCCGGCCGCTGCTTCAGATAGCCGGCGTCGCGCAGGTGTTCTACGGTTCCGGTATCATCTATGCAAGCGCTCTGCAGGCAGCCGGTGCAACGGTATACGTGATGTTTATTGAGATCATTACGCATTGGATCATATTTTTACCCTTGACGTTTCTTTTCGGGATTACCCTCAATGGCGGGATCGTGGGAGCGTGGCTCGCTCTCCCTATCTATATTATCGCATATACAGTCATGAATTTTTTAAAATTTCGATCGGTGAGTTGGTTACGTATCAAAGTATAAATGGTATCGCGTGCCGTCAATAGTCAAAAGAATCGGTAAAGTCGTATTCGGTATAGCCGTTGCAGGCATCCTTCTCCTTGTATTTATTCTCGATGTCGTTCGGCGGAGTTACGAAATCGATATCGGCTGGATCCTTCTTGTCAGGGAACTCCTGATCGGAGTAGCATTACTCATTCTTTATCTCCTCATAGAGTCTGTATGGCGGCGGGAACAGAAACCGGCGAAAAAGCTGGGATTCATTCTCGTCATCACGCTCTTTGTCGGCATTGCTTCGGTTCTTCTCTTCATCATTGGACCGAGCGGCTATGAGGTAAAAAATGCAGAACTCAACCCCCTCGGCTTCGACTCGATTATATGGTCAAATGTCTACGGAGTCGTTCTCGGCGTCATGATGCTCATAGTACTGCTGACCATCCGCGATATCATTTTCTCGAAGAGGAAAAAGGGAACACGGCGGAATTTTATCATCCTTATTGGACTTCTGGTCCTGACAGCCGCAATGACGCTCACCGGGCCCTCTCTCGAACAGAATCCGCTTACAACTATTTCACAGGGACTCCTGCTTCTTGCGATGATTTTCAATTCATTCCGCCTCTCGTGGATTGTGTATCTTACAAAGCGCGAAAAAATATTCAGTATTGTCTACGGATTTCTCCTTTTCGTCCTCTATACCGGATTTACTATCATCACGCTGAAAGAAGGCTCGATCGTCGGAAATTCGCTTCTCTACTATTCGAAACCCCTTCAATCCTTTGTGAACAACGTCTGTCTTCTCGCGGCAATATACTTCGGTATGACATTTGTCAGTACGCTCTTTCATATGCCGACGGCGGAAGCATTCGACCGGAAGATAAGCGAGGTATCGTCGCTTCACAGCCTCAGCCGGCTGATCACACAGGTTTTCGATTTCAATGAACTTGCCGACACAGTTACATCGATGACGCTGGATGTCTGTGAGGCAAAAAGTTCGTGGTTAGAAATCATCAGAGCAACACCATCTTCTCATCACCCGAAACGTCTCGTGGCGAGTGAAAATGTAAGGGAAGAATTTATGACCGTCGGTGTAAAAAATATCACGTATGAGGAGATTCACAATATAATGGCCACAGGCGGCAGTTTGCTGAGGAAACAAGTCCTGGATACCCGTCTCCACATCACCATAGATAATATCAGGGATGACAAGCGGACACAGAATATTGTCCAGGGTGAAGCTAAATTTGGATCGATAGCAATCATGCCTCTTCTGACTCACGAAACAGTAATCGGGATTCTCTACGTCACGAAAGCTGCGGAGTACGGTTTTGAAAAGGACGATGTTGAATTGATTTCAACATTTGCCGATCAGGCCACTATTGCAATTGAAAATTCACGACTCATAGAAAAATCGATAGAGCGTGAACGGCTTCTGAGAGAAATGATGCTTGCGCAGGAGATGCAGAAGAAGCTTCTGCCTCAGCACATTCCACAGCTTGCCTGCGTTGAAATCGAAGCTCTCTCAACCCCGGCATTTGAGGTGGGAGGCGACTACTTTGATTTTACTATGCTCGATGATGAACACTTCGCCGTCCTTGTGGGCGATGTTTCCGGTAAAGGCGTATCCGCGGCTTTCTACATGGCGGAAATGAAAGGAATATTCCAGGCTCTGAGTAAAGTATATCACGAGCCGAGGGATTTTCTCATCAACGCACACAATGCATTGATGGGAACGATGGATAAAAGATCATTCATCAGTCTGATATATGCGGTCGTTCACCTCCATGACGGACTGATGAAAGTGGCCCGCGCCGGACACTGTCCGATGCTTCTGGTATCGGGTGGAAAAAGTAGATTTATCAAACCACAGGGACTTGGACTCGGCATGGGAAATTCAGAAGTATTTGAAAGAACAATAATACAGGACGAAGTACTACTCAAGGAGGGCGACGTCATCGTACTTTATACCGACGGTATAACGGAGGCGTATCCAAAAGATGGATTAGAGTTCGGTTACGAGCGGCTCCTCGACGTGGTTCAAAAAGCAGGGGACAGATCTGCTGAAGAGATCCGGGATGCAATTGTCATGTCGGTCGATGATCACATGAACCATGAATCTCCCGACGATGACCTTACTATCGTAGTAATGAAATGGAAAAAAACATCTAATTGTAACCAGTTAATAGAGGAACATCACATATGAGTAATTTTAAAATTGATATTGAGGAAAAAAGCAGCATTCATGTGGTCAATCTGAAGGGATACCTTGATGCCCACACGGCCGGAGATCTGGAACGCGTACTGCAAACGCTGATCGATGAGCAGAAGTATAAAATCGTTGTAAACTGCAAAGACCTTTCCTTCATATGCAGTGCGGGTCTGGGTGTCTTCATGGCTTATATCGAAGATGTCCGTAAGCATCAGGGCGATATCAAATTATCAAATATGTCGCCGAAGGTTTACAATGTTTTTGATCTCCTCGGATTCCCGCTTTTGTACGACATTACCAAGGATGAAGGAGACGCAATACGCAAGTTTTTAGGATCAGAGCAGGCGATATGAAGAAGCATAAGTTGAAGATTGAAAGTAAGACCGAAAAATTAATTGTCGTGAGAGATTTTATCTCCGATGCGGCAAGAGCGTACGGCTTCGCCAATGATGAAGTCGGCAAAATTGCGCTTGCAGTCGATGAGGCGTGTACAAACATCATCAAACAT
>CAYGXH010000182.1:0-6388 GCA_964353675.1 uncultured Chlorobiaceae bacterium | reverse complement strand
CTGGTACCGATAGAAGCCCCCCGTTTTACGATAGTTGGTACAACTTCCCAATCGGATTCGGATTGAAGTTCCCCCTGCAGATTTGTGGAGCGTGGGTATTTATCGTTGATGAAAGAAACATTATGGCCGACAAACACATTGTCCTCAATCGTTACTCCCTCACAAATAAAAGTATGACTGGAGACTTTAACATTTTTACCTATTTTTGCATTCTTTTGGATCTCAACAAATGATCCGATCTTTGAATCGTCCCCGACTTCACACCCATACATATTGACGAATCCAAAGATCTTAACATTTTTACCAATTTTAACATCCTGGGCGATTCTTTGATATAATTCCACAAATTTATCCCTTCACATACTTTGCTTAGATTATGTTTCGATCCGCCTCCGCCCGTTCCGATCTACTCCGACCTATTATTATAAACTTTTCAATTATAAGATTGGTTTATCGGTTATCAATGACTGTCTGTCAAACATGGATAATTGGTTCACATCCTGTGCGTAACCGTTTGATGAAAATTTTATCAACTTACCACCTTGCTTGAGTGATGCAGTTGCAGCCTCCAGGATCCTGACGACATTCAATCCTGCATGTCCATCCGAGCGAGGTTTCCGCCCCTTTTTGATCGAATCAATAAAATCTTTTGCAACAAGACCCAGAGCTTCCTCCTGTTCCACATGCGGCGCAAACATGTTTCCGGTCCGGTACTCTACCAGTACGTGGTACAATGAATCTTGACTTTTTATCTCTACGCCTCTATCGTATAGCTTTATCTTCTCGCTGGGCTCCATATCGTCATATACAACCATAAGTTTTGTGCCCCCTATGAGTATTCTACGTACTTTCACAGGCGAGATCCAATTAACGTGGAAGTGCGCAATCAGATTATTCTCAAAATTTACAGTTATGTAGGATATATCTTCATGACCATTGAAATGGTTAACTCCTACCGCAGATACCGATAATGGTTGCTTGCCGATAAGGTATTCCATGATTGAAAGATCATGGGGAGCTAAATCCCACACAACATTTGTATCATGCTGAAATAATCCGAGGTTTACCCTAACGGAATCAAAATAAAGAATATCACCAATCTCGTTTTTATTCAAATACTCTTTTATTTTTCGCACTGCTGACGTATAGACAAATGTATGATCCACCATTAAGATAAGTTTATTTTCTTCAGCCAACATAACGAGCTCCACCGCTTCTTTTGTACTTGACGTAAGCGGTTTTTCAACGAAGAGATGTTTCCCTGCTTTGAGCGCTTTCATACCCAGAGGATAATGAGAAGAAACCGGTGTTGCTAACACGATGGCTTCGACGTCACTTCGCATTAAAACTTCTTCGTATGATGCGAGGGTTTCGACCATCGGAAATTTTTGTTTTATCCTTTCAAGCCGTTTCTCAACCATATCACAACAGAGAACAGTGCTGACCCCCGGGGTTGAAAGAAAATTCCGCACGAGATTCGGGCCCCAATATCCTAAACCAATAACAGCGATTTTCATAGTCACAACTCCTTTGTTATTACTTTCCACCTGTACCAAAAATCATTACAGGGATGGTTTTTAGTATCAACCAAACATCGAGGTGGAAAGAAATATTGTATATATAGTACATATCAAGTATTGCCATATCACGAAAACCAACCGTACTCCGACCAAAAACCTGCCAGATACCTGTGCACCCGGGTGTAACTGACAGGCGTTTCTTATGCCACTCTTCATAATGATCCCATTCATATTGAAGACACGGGCGGGGTCCAACTAAGCTCATATCACCCTTAATAACATTTAATAACTGAGGAAGTTCATCTATACTTGTTTTCCTGATGAACCTTCCCACCCGGGTAACTTGCTTCTCATCAACAATTTTTGTAGATGCCGAATCACCGTTTTCATCTTCGGTGATGAACTGTTTTAGTTTTTCGACTCTCGTTTTATCCTTATCGCTTCCGTAAAACATGGAGCGGAACTTGTAGAAGGTGAACGGTTTCCCATCTTTACCTAACCTAATCTGGTTGTAGAGGATCGGCCCACGTGAATCAATTTTGATAAGAATGCAGATGAAAAGAAACAATGGAATCAGTATAATAAAAAAGATAACTGCGAGTATGAAATCAACGACTCGTTTTATAGTTTTTAAACCTATGTATGGAGGACTATTAAGGACACCAACAACCGGAATGGTTCCGTAATACTCTTCCGGAAGTAGCGCCGAGATTACTTTAAACTTGTCAGCAGCGATTAGAATACGTGCTTTTGTTTTTGATAAGCCTTCTATTAACTCTATATAACGTCCTTCTGATGTGTTTTCAAGGCAGAGTACCACTTCATCAACTTCTAAAAGGTCAATCATCCGTTCATATTCTGAGATAAGACCTATCACTTTATATCCACCTTGAACAGGCGTTCCGACTGGAATCGTGTCATCAAGAAATCCAATTAGTTTCAAGCCAAATGAGTAGTATTTCCTTACTTGAGCTGCAAGTTCTATACCTTTTGCTTCAGCGCCAATGATGAGAATCTTTCTCAAAGGAATAAGTGATAAAAAATTATTTATTATAAATGTTCGAACGAATAATATTCTCAACGTAACTAAGAGTACCACACTCAATATAAAATAATAAAGAATGACCAACCTGCTATCAACTATAACACTAGATTTTGTAAAAAAAGATAATAGAGCTAATCCGATAATGGAAAAAAACATCGATCTTAAAATTGCTTGGAGTTGTTTAGTGATAGACAGGTAGATATTGAAATAGTAAAGGCGATTCAGATAAAATATGAATACAATAACAATACTATATGCGATATAAAACCAGAGCTCAGTAGCAAGAAAGGGCGGTTCGGAAAAGAATAGGTTTATATCCAATCGACTATGGAGTTTTACAGAGATAGCATACGCTATCAGCAATACGAACCAATCAAGTATTAAAAGAAAATATCTCTGCTTTGGGTTTTTCAACTGGCTATTTCCTTAATAGCATCACAAACATATTGTATTTGCTCATCATTGAGTTCTGGATACATGGGTAATGAGAGCATTTCTTCTGCAACACATTCAGCAATAGGAAAATCACCTTTATGGTACCCTAGATCGCTAAAAACTTTCTGAAGATGAAGAGGAATGGGATAATGTAATCCAGTTGCAATTCCCTTACTTTCAAGATGTTTTTGTAATTTATCACGATGCTTCGTGCGAATCACGTATAGATGATAGACGTGCTTCGCATATGTCATCTCCCTGGGTGTAATTATGCTTCCAATATCTTTTAAATGTTTATTATATGTCGACGAATGCTGCCGCCGCGTCTCTGTCCAATTTTTAATATATCGCATCTTCACACCGAGTACTGCTCCCTGTATCCCTTCCATACGATAGTTATGACCACTGATATCGTGGTAGTATTTCGTATTAGTTCCGTGGTCTCTCATCATTTTAAACTTTGAGGCGAGTTCCGAATTATTCGTTACAACGGCTCCCGCTTCACCGTATGCCCCTAAATTTTTCCCCGGATAGAAGCTAAAGGATGCGGCTTTCGATAAACCGCCAACTTTCTTTCCTTTATATTCTGCAAGATGTGCCTGAGCACAGTCTTCCACTAAGGCAATATTATGCCTTTCTGCAATTTCCCTCAAGGGATCCATATCAGCGGGTTGACCGTACAGATGGACGGCTACTATTGCTTTTGTACGGGATGTAATTTTTTCTTCAACCTTACTGGGATCGATGTTATATGAATTCTCCTCACAATCAACGAAAACCGGTTTCGCCCCGCATAGGGTTGCGCCCCATGCAGTTGCGATGAATGTATTTACCGGAATGATCACTTCATCACCCTGCTTAACACCCAATGCCCATAAAACGAGATGGTTTCCATCTGTTCCGGAACTCACTCCATAGCAATACTTAACATCGTGAATCTTCCCGAACTCCTGTTCGAAATCAGCAACTGCTTTCCCTAAAATAAATGAAGTGTTTTCAAGAACATTCAATATAGCAGGATCTATCTCTTTTTTGATAGAAATATATTGTGATTTTAAATCTACGAACGGGATTTTCATGAAAAATTGTAATGATTATGGAAGAATTGAATTATGTCAATAAAACCATTTTATTATTAATATTTAGTGATTTAAATCACTATTATTGTATTTTCTACAGCCAGATATGGACTTAAATAATTATATTATCCCTCAAATTTCAAATATTTCCCCACCTCTCCCGATGCAATGATTGAGAGTCGGAACAACATTCTCTGAAATTCTACACTACATTAACATTAACCTAAGTGATTTAATATATAATTAAAAATCACAAAAAATAGAGATAGAGAAGGTCATTTTCTGATTTATCCATTTTTTTTACTCTTATTTAGCATATAACATTTTCATAATTCTGGTGTAATGTGATTCCTTTTTAGCCTCAAGATCTACAAAACTAGCGTCAAAATTGATAAAATAAACACCCGTAGATAGATCATCAGAATTGAACTCTACTTCCCTATAACCTGCATCCATCAACTGCTTGTCAATAAGTGTGGTGACTTCCTGCCCAAGCAAGTTGTAGATCTTCAAACTGATTACCGACTGCACGGGTAGAGCAAATCGTATTGTCGTTGTCGGATTAAAAGGATTTGGATAATTCTGTTCAAGTATATACTCGTTAGGAACAGCAACAGTAATGACTTTTAACGTTAGGGAGGTCTCTTCTAGCTCCGATAATGTTATATTATCCTCATTCCCTGAAAGATATACTTTCTTCAACCTACCTTTACTCGTATACTCCAGAATATACTGTTTCTCATGATTTGCTTCTACGTCCCAACTCACAGTAATTGGCCAATGTCCACTTTGGATATTTATTGTATATTCTGATGTACTTTCCTGTAATATGTTATGTACAGCAACATACAGGTTATTGACAAACCGTGCATCAAAAACGCCTTCCGGTGGTATAGGAGGTAGCTCGTAGAGAGCCGTTGAGAATTCTCCATCAGGATTATGTCCGAAGTAAAGCATCCTGCTATTATTGGCTTCATCCGTCACCCGGAGACTATTGAGGCCCTCTAACACTCCTACTCCCTCTGATGGTTCCTTCGCTACTCTATTTTTAGCTCCTTCCAATGAGAGCACGAGCTGGCCGGGTTCACTTACTTTGATCCAGACACCTTCCCCTGTAATCACGGAATCGGTAGTTTGATATCCATCGCGAAATACGAAGAAGTACGATTCTATCGTCGTACCCAATGGAATCACTGATGTAATTGGGATAGCTTCCGTAAGCGACCCAATTATATTCCACCCGGCATTTACCTCTAATGTATCAATATCTCTCGGAGTACCACTGATTGAAATTGGTTGATTTGCGTCAAACTTTAACCAATATCCTTCACCATTGGTAAGAGTATCACGCACTTCATACATTCCATTGTAAGCAAAAGCATCTGATTGAGCCGTGGGGAACAGTATAGTCTTACGGTAATCATCTCTACCGACAGGTACGGATACGAGATTCCAACCATCAAGGACAGCGAATTCAATTGCGACCTGCGACGGACTGAATGATGCGTAAATAGTATGATTGATGGTCACGTTTGTAAACTCATAGGCGGAAACTTCACCTACTGAAATCCCGTCAACCAATACATCATCGATTAAATAATTGGGATCAGCCTCAATTGTGAAGCTTTGGTTACCTCCATGCGCTACCGGAATGATACCTGCGGGTGTAATTGAACCATTTAATCCGGAAGTGGCTGTGATGTTATAAATGTTGGTGGCGAAGGTCGCTGTGACAGTCTTTGGTCCATTCATAATTATTGTGACAGGATTGTCTGACCCGCCTGCATCACCACTCCAACTAACAAAGTGGTACCCGGGATTGGATTCTGCCGTCAACTGAACACCTGAACCATGGTTATATGATGTTTGGTCAGGATTTTTCGTCACAGTGCCGTTGATTGCATTTACGGTTAGAATATACGTGTTTATTGTAAAAGCAACTTCTATCGAGTGATTCAGACTGACATTGTAGAATGTATAACTCGTCGTTGAATCCGTAGGTACACTATCAACCAGTAAATTAGAAACGCGGTATCCTTCGTTAGGAGTAATTATAAACTGCTGATTTTCACCGTACGGTACTGTCACCGCTCCGGATGGTGTGATTGAGCCATTTGAGCCGGCTGTAGCCGTAATTGTGTATGAAATAATCTCACCAACAGCAAAATCACTAAAGGATGTTAAACCCGTTACCTCTGTACTCGTCGATGTCCTTGTTCCTACACTCATGGACGTCCAATCGGGTGAATCGTATTTCTCCACAATAAATTCATCCGGCGTCGCTCCACCGTCAACATCTGAACTGACAA
>CAYGXH010000181.1:0-6389 GCA_964353675.1 uncultured Chlorobiaceae bacterium | reverse complement strand
CCGGATCTGGCCAATGGATCTGATAAAGATCGATATAATCGGTCTTCAGGCGTCGTAAACTCATCGCGATTTCGCGCTTAATGCCAGCCGGGGATGCGTGTATCTTGACGCGTTTAGAATCATCCCAGACCATACCGCATTTCGTCGCAAGAAAGATGTCCTGCCGCTTTCCCTCCAGAGCCCGGGCCACAACTTCTTCGCTATGACCGAGTCCGTAGACCGGGGCGGTGTCTATCCAGTTTACCCCCAGGTCGATTCCCCGACGGATGGCGCGGATGGATTGTTCATCCTTGACCGGTCCCCATCCAAATTCCCACGGTCCGCCGATTGCCCAGGTACCAAAGCCTATAACCGAAAGTTCCGGACCGGTCTTTCCCAGCGTTCGTCGTTCCATTGTTTGAATTGTCTTCATGCAGTTGTATCAGATTTTGGAGGGTATAAAATTTCCTGCAGTGTTGAAAGTAATTTCTCCGCCGTATATGGTTTCTGCAGAAATATGTGGTTGTCGGTTCCCAGGCTTGCGCTGTCCGCCTCAGAGATTTTAATTCCGCTTGAGGTAATTATCTTTACGCCGGGATTCATTTTTCTTAGATTTCGCGCCGTCGTCAGACCATCAAGCGACGGCATTATTATGTCGGTGATAACGACGTCGATCATATCTTTCTCGCGGGTGTATATCGACAGAGCCTCTATGCCGTTGTGCGCAGTCATGACTCTGTAACCGTACATTTCGAGCGTGTTTTTCGTTATGTCGAGAATAGATTGCTCGTCGTCGACTACGAGTATTGTTTCTCCATTTCCTTCAGGTATCCTTAGAAGATCCTGTGTCTTCTGTGACTTTCCCTCTTCGACTGCCGGCAGGCAGACTGTAAACAGCGTCCCTTTACCAAGCTCGGTGTGAACCGTAATATACCCACGGTGTGATTTAACGATAGAATGGACGGTTGAAAGACCAAGCCCTGTACCCTTCCCCCGTTCTTTCGTCGTGAAGAATGGTTCGAAAATTTTATCTACAATTTCCGGAGGTATCCCCGTTCCGCTATCCTCAATACCCACTTTCAGATAGGACCCCGGCTTTGCGTTGGTGCCGGCTGGCAGATCATCCTTGCCGACAGTCACGTTCTCGGCGGTGATTTTCAATGTTCCGCCGTACGGCATAGCATCACGGGCATTAATGGCGACGTTGAGGAGAACCTGATGAATCTGGGTGGGATCTGCCTCGATTGTCCATAAATCTTTCGACAGGCGGGCTTCGAGTTTTATTGACTTCGGAAATGTTTCGCTTATAATGTGATCGAGTTCCCTTAAAATGTGCAACGGTTGAAGAACGACATGCTCACCGCTGAATCCCCGGGCGAATGTCAGCACTTGTTTAATTATCTCTCTTCCTCTCGAAGCGCTTGTATTCACAGTTTCGAGAATTTGCAGAGATTTATCATCTTTCAGGTGTTTCTTCAGTATCTCAATTGACAGGAGAATTGGAGAGAGGACATTGTTTAGATCGTGAGCGATGCCGCCTGCGAGGGTACCCAGACTCTCCAGCCGCTGTGAGCGAAGTATTTGTGTCTGAAAAGCTTTCCTGTCTGTGATATCAATAAGGGTACCCTGAACAGCCGGTTTGCCTTCAAATATGATTCGGATGCCGAGTACTTCTACATCGATGATGGATCCATCCTTTCGTTGTCCCTTGAATTCATAGTGTGATGCATCGATTTTACCGGATTCACGCAATTTCACCTGAGTATCGACTGACTCCCAGCTTTCTTCAGCTATTAGGGATTTGACGTGAGTCCCTATGATTTCCTCGGGTGACGAAAAGCCGAAGATTTCTGCAAACCTTTTGTTGCAGAATTTTACAATGTGGAGCTGGGTGATGTAAATACCTACGAGCGATTTATCGACAAGTTCGCGGTATTTGATTTCCGATTCGCGGAGAGCAAGTTCCATTTTTTTCTGCTCTGTAATATCTTCATACATGCCGAGCACACCGATGACAGTGCCGTCCTGGTTGTAGAGCGGAGTCTTGCTGGTTCTCAGCCATGACGAGGAGCCGTCAGTCCGATATTGTGGTTCTTCATAGTTGAGTTTTGGTTTATTACTCTCCATGACGAAACGGTCGTCGGCTCTGTACAAAGGTGCAGTGTCTTTCCAGTTGAGTTCAAAATCGTTCCTCCCGAGAATCTCGCTGATATCGGAGAGACCTGCATCACCGAGGAAAGCCTTGTTGCATCCGAGGTAGCGATAGTTTCTGTCTTTCCAAAAGACCCTCTGAGGGATGTGATCCAGAACCAGCTGCATCATCTGACGCGATCGGTAGAGATCATCCTCTGCCCTTTTTCTTACAGACACATCTTCCATCGCGCCCAGCATTCTTACGGCTCTACCGCTTGCGTCGTATATGAAAAACCCTCTGTCGTGAATCCAAACGTAATCCTTCGATTTATGCCTGAAACTGTACTCGACGTCGTAAGGTTTATGTTCCCGCTCCGCTTGTTCAAGCAACCGGACAGAGCGGTCCTTGTCATCGGGGTGTATCATTTCCATCCACTGTTTGATGCCGCCGCTCAGATCGGTGAGGTCGAATCCTGTTACCTCGATTGAACTACCCCTCCACAGTATGGAACCATCGAGAACGTTGTAATCGTACACTAGCTGGTTCGTCGAAGCGACTATGAGATCGTATCGTTCTTTCCAATCGCTTATTGACTCGACTTCTTTTCTATCACCGGTGTGATTTTTCTCTTGATAAATATTTTGTATAACAAAGGAAAGACGCTCTAGGTACTCTACGGCTATTACATCGGCTGCACCTGCTTTCATGTACGAAAGAGCGGCCGCATCGTCCAATCGGTTGGTGATAACGATAACAGGAGTTCCGCTTTTTTGCTTTTCAATATGGCTAAGAACTGTCATACTGTCGAGAGTAGTGCAAGCTGAATCCGAAATAATAAGATGGGATTGAAAATCGGCAAGTGCTTCCGTCAGTTCTGTAAAAGTTTTTATATACTTTTGCTCAGACAGTATACTCCTTTTAGCAAGAACTGCCGCCACCTGCTCACAAGTTGAAGGGACAGCGGAAATGACAATAATATGATATTTAATTTTCATAGTATACCCTCCTATACTGCCAATGCACCGATCAACGGATATGCGCTGATATCCGACGGCGTTGGAGTAATGTTACTGATTTTGTTCTTTAGCTTTCCACCTCTTATAGACCTCAGGATAATATTGTTTAAGACACTCGGGACAGAGCCCGTGTGTAAACGTGGCATCTGAGTGCTTGGAGATATACGTTTCAACCTGAATCCAGTATCCCTTATCATCGCGGATCTTCTTACAGCTGGAGCAGATGGGGAGAAGGCCGCTCAGGGTTTTTACCTCGACGAGCGCATTCTGGAGTTCGAGGATAAGATTCTCTCGATCGTTTTCCGCTTTTTTTCTCTCGGTGACATCACGGGCGACATGCACGATAGCTACCGGTTGATTTTCTTCTCCTTGAACGACTGCCGACCAAACTTCGACGGGAAAGTCTGTCCTGTCTTTCCGGCGGTGAAAAATCTCGCCGTTCCAGCTTCCCTGCATTTTCGCGGCGGAGAGCTGGTCAATTTTTTCCTGCGGTGTGAGTGGAGATACCACTACCGAGAGGTCCATTCCGATTAGTTCCTGATCGGTGTAGCCATGACCGTTAGCGAACGCATCGTTGACGAACAGAATCGTGTTATCAAGGGCTGTGATTGAAATATAGTCCCGCGCGCTGGTAATCGTCTGAGCCAGTAAACGAATTTTTGCTTCAGCCAGCCGAACATCTGAAATATCCCTGTGCAGAGTTAGAATTGCCGGTTTACCTTCGAATTCGATAAGTGCTGCATTGATATGCATAAAGAGATGACGCTCGCTTTTTGTGCTATGTGTCGTCTCATATTTTTTTGATCCGCTTTCACGCAAAGTCCAAAGAATTTCATCCTGGATTCCGCCTTTAATCTTTGTCACAGCTGAGAAGGGCATCGACCTGAATTCTGCTTTGGTGTATCCGTAGATTTCGCACGCCTTGCTGTTGACTTCCAATATTGTTTTTTCCTGCGGATCAATAATCATGATTGCATCATTGGCATTATCGAAGAGGTTACGGTAGCGTTGTTCGGATCGCCGCAAAGCTATATCAGCTCTGCGTTTTCTTGTGACATACACGATGATAAGAACGATAAGAGCTGTCGAGAGCGTTCCGATTGGGATTAGGAACTCTGCCTGAGTATAAAATGGTGCAGGAATATCAAACGGCATTACCGCTTTTGCTGTATCCATGATGCCAAGCGGATTTTTACTCTGGATGCTGACGGTATGATTCCCCGTAGAAAGGTCATTCAGGAATATACCACGCTGAAGGCTCCAAGCCGACCACCTGCCGTCGTCAATTCTGTAACGGGTTTCGATATTGTCAGATAGTTGAGTTCCCCAGAATGAATGTGCTCTCCATTTAATGAAGGCATTACGCTTTTCTATCATCGGTGCGGATATTATGACTCTGGGAGTAATACGGTTAACCTCTTCAAGATTAAGGATCTGAATGCCTCCGCCAAGTGTACCGATGTATACCTTGGTATTGAATAATAGAATAGGCCAGATTTTTGTATTTTCCAAGCCATCGTTGTCTCTAAACGATGAGAACACGCCATTATCGTAAAGACTTAAACCGCCATGTGTCCCAATCCAGAGTCTGCCCTTTGCGTCAACCTCTATTCTCCATACATCATTACTCACTAATCCATCAGTTGTTGTAAGATACTTTGCTGTGTCGTTGTCTAAGTATCCAAGACCGGACCAACGGTCACCGAACCATAAAATTTTATTCTGATCAATAGCGAGTGTAAAAATCCTGCCGCTGAGCAGTGCCCCTTCTTCAACCGTCCACCTTGTGAGAGTTCCGTTTCCGTTCCGACCTGAGTCGGGTGTCCATCGGATCAGGCCGGCTGACGTTCCGAACCAGCGTGCTCCATCGGGCCCCTCCTCAAATGCATAGTATCGGGCAGACGGCAATCCGAGGTTCCGGCCCCATGATGAGAAAGTATTGTTTTCAAAAACATAGGCACCTGGTTCCTGTTCAACCTTCCGTGTATTAAAGTCCTTCCTGTAAAGTCCAAGGAACCATAGCCTCCCATCTTGGTCTTTCTCGATTTTGTGAACATTCCCGGCATCAAGACCATCACTCAGACCATAATGGATCCACTGGCGGCCGTTCCACTTATATGCTCCGTCGAATGCTTGTCCGCTGGAAATCCAGACATTTCCATCATTGTCCTCAACGAGACCTGTTACGGGACCGATTGCCTGATCCCCGATCGCTTCTACACTGCTGACTGAACCATTTGTTTTGTATGTGATGACACCCCCACCTGTTGCTGCCCAGATTGATCCGTCACGGGTAGTGATTAATTCATTTATTTTGTTGCGTTCATCAAGCGACGGAAACTTAAGTGTGCTCCATTGCTTGGATAGGGAGGAATAGAGATACAAGCCATTAATAGTTCCCACCCACAGGTCACCGTTTTTTCTGAATTTTACGGTGAGAATATTTTTTATTTCGGGAATAAGCTGTGTTGGTTCAGACCAACGATTTCCCCTGTTGAGTTTAATTAAATCTGTTTCTTTGAGGATGATCCGGTCATTATTGCTGTTGACGTCGAGTGAAAGTATGGTTTCAATTCCCTCGGATGCCGTTTTCTTGGGATTTGATGCGGGACTCCATTCCCAAAGACCGATATCGCTCGGAGGACTTCCTATAAATGCTAATCCGTAACCATTCGAATTTTCACTCAGATGGACCACGCTATGAGTATTTCTTTTTGAGGGTAATTTCAGATGCCAACGATTCTTCTCCATACGGTAAAGACCTGCAGAAGCGCTCATCCAGATGGAATTGCCGTCGGTATTCCAGATGTTAAAAATTTTCTGATCTTTAAACTCTTCAGGCAGAGTATATTTCTCAAAATGCTCGGTATCGCCGATGATAAGAGAAAAGTTACTTACGAAGAGGAAGCGTCGGTCTTGATACCTCGCCGCCGCACTGATAGGCGTATCTTTTCCGTTAATGAGTATTCGAAACCACCGGAAGCCATGCTTGCCTCCATAATACAGTCGGCGTGTACGGTCGATGACCAGAAGACTGTCGTTTCTATCCACAACGATAAGGGACATCTGCTGAGGCGGAAGGCCTTTAAGAGAATCAATTTTTTCCCAATTGTATCCGTTGTACCATGCCAGACCTGCCCGTGTGTTTGCCCATGGAGTACCGTCAGGTGTCTCAACAATTGAGAGGATTGCATTTGACGGCAGTCCGTCTTCACTGGTAAAATGCGTCCAGCGCCAACGTTCCCCGACTACATACTCTT
>CAYGXH010000180.1:0-6390 GCA_964353675.1 uncultured Chlorobiaceae bacterium | reverse complement strand
ATTCTTCAGAATGGTTCTGGGCCAAAATTCTGCATGTACTCCGGGTTGCTCCGGAAATCCGCGGAGTAGCATTCTCGTGGGTTGAGCATTGCGACTGGATACCGGCTCTCCTCACCGGCGAGATTAATCCGCTCACCATTAAACGCAGTCGCTGCGCCGCCGGCCATAAAGCAATGTGGCATCCATCATTCAACGGCCTTCCCGCCGAAGAATTTCTTCTTAAACTTGATCCTCTCTTAAAAGGATTACGTGCCAGGTTATATACCAAGACCTATACGAGTGATGTTGCCTCCGGTAAACTTACAAAAGAATGGGCAGACCGCTTCGGACTCACAACAAGCGTGACTGTCGGTGTGGGTGCGTTCGATGCCCACATGGGCGCTGTCGGCGCTGGAATTCAACCATACATGCTGACAAAAATCATGGGTACGTCTACCTGTGATATGCTCGTAGCTCCGGTAAGCGATATCGGCGAGAGAACCGTAAAAGGTATTTGCGGACAGGTTGATGGATCTATTATTCCCGGTCTGATAGGTCTCGAAGCGGGCCAATCTGCATTCGGCGATGTTTATGCGTGGTTCAGAGATGTCCTGCTTTGGCCTGTTGAGCACGTACTTGCGAAGAATTCAAATTTGCAGGCTTATCAAAAAGATATGGTGAGACGTGAGATATCGGATAATCTTATCAACGAACTCTCAGCGGCGGCGGAGAAAATACCTGTCGATATCTCCGGCATTCTCGCTCTCGACTGGATGAATGGCCGGAGAACTCCCGATGCCAATCAATTGCTGAAGGGAGCCCTCGCTGGCCTGAACCTTGGAAGCGATGCGCCGAGAATTTTCAGAGCCCTTGTTGAAGCGACTGCATTTGGAGCGAAAAAAATTATCGATAGATTCCGATCTGAAGGTGTACGCATCGATGGCGTGATCGCTATCGGTGGAGTCGCAAAGAAGTCGCCTTTCATTATGCAGATTGTGACCGATGTATTGAATGTGCCGATCAGTGTTCCTAAATCAGAGCAGACCTGTGCGCTCGGCGCCGCGATGTTTGCAGCTACGGCTGCAGGTTTGTATCCTACAGTAGAAGCAGCGAAAGGAGCAATGGATAGCGGCACCGACGTTGTCTATCGCCCCCGCAGGGAATATGCCGAGATGTATAGTGTTCTCTATGAACGATACTCCCGGTTAGGGGAATTTATTGAGGGTGAAATAATGAGAGAGAGGAAATGAAATGAGATCCGTACAGGAATTGAAGAAAAGGGCATGGGAGAATAACATCGCACTGTACAAATCAGGCCTGGTACCTTTAACCTTTGGTAACGTGAGCGTCATTGATCGGAAAGAGGAAATCTTCGCGATCAAGCCGAGCGGTGTACCATACAATGAGCTTAATCCAGACGATATGGTTGTGCTTGATCTGAACCTGCAACAGATCGACGGAAAGCTTCGATCCTCATCCGACACCAAAACACATGCCGTATTGTACAGAGAATTCCCTCTGATCGGTGGGATCGCTCATACACATTCTCCCTATGCTGTCGGATGGGCTCAAGCGATGAAACCGATACCGATATTAGGTACCACACATGCCGACCTTACGGCTGCGGACATCCCCTGCACACAGGTGATGAGTGATAAAATGATCCGCGGTGATTATGAGGAAGAAATCGGCAATCTCATTGTCAAGAGGTTCTCGAACCTTTCATATATGGATATGCCCATGGTCCTGGTCGCATGCCACGGTCCGTTCACCTGGGGTGAATCTCCCGAGAAAGCAGTTGAGTATTGTCTGCTGCTCGAAGAAATCGCCAAGATGGCACTGCTGACCTTAACGATAGACGGCAAGACCCCCCGTATTAAACAATCCCTAATTGACAAGCATTATCGTCGAAAACATGGAACCAACGCATATTACGGGCAGAAAAAGAGGAGCCAATAAATGAAGAATGTACCGGTCATTACTACGGGTATCGTGGCGGTCAGCAGAGACTGCTTTCCCGTTGAACTGTCGCGCAAACGCCGCGTAAAGGTCGCCGAAGAGTGCAAGAAAAAACAGATACCTATCGTTGAAGTGCAAACCGTAGTGGAAAACGAAGCTGATGTTATGAAAGCGCTTCAAGAGATTCGAAATCTAAACATCAATGCACTTGTCGTTTATCTCGGCAACTTCGGTCCGGAGGGTCCGGCCACTATGCTTGCTCAGAAATTTAGCGGACCTGTCATGTTCTCAGCGGCAGCAGAAGAAACTGCAGCAGACCTTTACAATGGTCGGGGCGATGCATACTGCGGCCTACTGAGCGCTTCTTATAATCTGGGTCTACGAAACCTGCGTGTACATCTTCCTCACAATCCGGTCGGAAGAGCTGATGAAGTGGCAGAGATGATTCAGGAATTTATTCCGATAGCCCGAGTCGCGGTCGGATTACGTAACCTCAAAATATTTTCGTTTGGTCCGCGCCCATTCGACTTTTTAACCTGCCATGCACCCATAAAGCCGCTCTTCGATCTCGGCGTAGAAATAACGGAAAACAGCGAACTTGATATGTATGATATTTTCCTATCAAAGAAAGGTGACCCGCGGATTAAAAGTATTGCAGCGGATATGGCAAAAGAGCTAGGACAGGGAAACACCTATCCTGATTTACTGGAGCCCCTGGCACAATTTGAAATTTCATTGTTAGATTATATGGAGAAAAATATTGGCGCTTCCCGCTATGCGGTTTTCGCCAACAAATGTTGGCCCTCGTTTGAAAAGTACTTTGGTTTTGTACCTTGTTATATCAATTCACGACTTGCGACTCATGGCATACCAATCTCATGCGAGTCAGATATCTACGGCGCCTTGAGTGAATATATCTGCACCTGTGCGAGTAACATGCCCGCATCCATCCTGGATATCAATAACACGGTACCAAAGGACATGTATGAACAGGCGAAGTCGGCGGTTGGCAGCTATCAACATCACGATCTTTTTATGGGATTTCACTGCGGCAACACATCTTCAACCTGTATGGCATCGTGCTCGATGAATTATCAGATTATCATGCATCGTTTGATGGAACCGGGGAAACCACCCAACATCACGCGCGGAACGCTCGAAGGTCT
This sequence comes from uncultured Chlorobiaceae bacterium, assembly GCA_964353675.1. Classification (GTDB taxonomy): domain Bacteria; phylum Bacteroidota; class Ignavibacteria; order UBA10030; family SZUA-254; genus CAYGXH01. Next base: position 3,286 of record CAYGXH010000180.1, on the reverse strand, counting down.
GATCCGTCCAGGAGACATGACCATATTTCGTCTACAATCAACCGCGGAAGCAGAGCTCAAGGCATTTGTTGCCGAGGGTGAAATTTTAAATATCGATCCGAAATCGTTCGGGTGCATCGCGGTCTTTGCAGTTAAGGAAATGGCGCGGTTCTATCGTTATGCATTGCTTGAAAAACGATTCCCGCATCATACTGCAGTTGCATTTGCGCATAACGGACCTGTCTTATGGAACGCCATGAAACTGCTCGGAATCACGGATCTTTCCGCAAATTTACCGAAAGGTTCCTTCTATCCATCCGAATATCCAGGCATCTCATAATAGGCTGAAAAGAAAACATCGTTGCTTATGAAATCTGAACTTGAATGTATACTCTGCCTCTTTAAACAGGGCCTTAACACGGCGCGCCTCGTTACCGCAGATTCTCAGGCACATCGTGAAATCCTGGACAGGATTGCCGCCGGGATTGATAATATCAATTTAGACCAATCTCCTGCCATATTATCAAAACAGATCTATTCGATAGTCTCGGATGTCACAGGTATCGCCGATCCGTATCGCGCTGCCAAGGAACACAGCAATCAGGAAGCATTGCGAATCCTTCCGGACGTTGAACGCATGATTGCCGAATCCGAGGATCCTTTAATCACTGCGCTCCACGTTGCAGTGGCGGGAAATGTCATCGATCTTGGAATCGGTCATGAATTCAATCTTGCGGAAGATGTTCGCACACTTGCATCTACACCGTTTGCAATCGATAACTCGGAGGCGTTCCGGCAGGAACTCCGACCGGAGTGCAAACTCCTTTATCTGGGAGATAATGCCGGTGAGATCGTGTTCGATCGGGTACTTATTGAGCAGCTCCTGAAAAACAATGTTGATGTAACTTTTTGCGTCAAGTCCGGTCCGATCATCAATGATGCAACCATGGACGATGCGCGAACAGCCGGGATAACGGATCTCGTTCCAGTAATCACGACAGGGTCAGATGATATCGGCATTAATCTTACGCGATCAAGTAAACAATTCCTTGATGTTCTCAATCGTGCAGATCTTGTGCTTGCAAAAGGACACGGTAATTTCGAGACCTGCATCGACTTCCCCCAAAATTTCTATTTTTTACTTAAAGCAAAGTGCGATGTCGTAAGCAGGGCGCTCGGTGTTCGAACGGGAGATATCGTTTTTATGCACAAATCGAGCGGGAAATAATCAGCACTATGAATTAAAAATTTCAGCGGTTAACAGGTCGTGAAAGGATCCAACCTATGCGCGCTAAAACATGGTTCTTTTTCATCTGTTCCTTCATTTTGAGTACTATGCTGCTCTTTGGACAACAGGCAGGAAAAGGATATTCCATCCAGCCTGTACCGTTCACATCAGTAAGAGTGAATGATCATTTCTGGTCAAAACGTCTAGAGATCAATCGTACCGTCTCCATCCCGCACAACCTGAAGAAATGCGAAGAGACGGGCCGGATCGATAATTTTGCAATAGCGGGCGGATTGAAAAAAGGCAAGTTTTTGGGTCTCCATTTCAACGATTCCGATGTATACAAAGTAATTGAAGGAGCATCGTATCATCTTTCAATGCATCCGGACCCCGAACTTGAAAAATATCTTGATCAAATAATTACCTTAATCGCCGCTGCACAGGAACCCGACGGATATCTCTACACACCGCGGAGACTCATCCGTGACGATTATGAGCCGCCCGGAGGAAAAGAGCGGTGGGTCGGTATCAAGGATGGCAGTCATGAATTTTACGTTGTCGGACATATGTATGAAGCGGCGGTGGCTCACCATCTCGCAACAGGTAAAAGGAATTTCATGGATATCGCACTCAAAAACGCAGATTTACTGTGCAACACATTCGGACCGGGTAAGCGGAGCGAAGTCCCGGGTCACCAGGAAATTGAAATCGGCCTTGTAAAACTCTATCGTCTAACTGGAGAAGAGAAGTATCTTGCTTTAGCGAAGTTCTTCCTCGATGAACGGGGTAATGCGAACGGACACGAGTTGATGGGCGACTACGCACAGGACCACAAACCGGTACGGGAACAAACGACAGCAGTCGGACACTCTGTGCGCGCGGCATATATGTATTCCGGTATGGTCGATGTCGCCGCTCTTACCGGAGACTCAACATATATAAGAGCACTTGATAAGATCTGGGATGATATTGTCAACACCAAACTCTACATTACCGGCGGACTCGGCGCATCGGGCGGCAACGAAGGATTTAGTTCTGGATATGAACTCCCCAACCTCACTGCATATTGTGAAACCTGCGCGGGTATTGCAAACGCTCTATGGAATTACCGCATGTTCCTCTGGTACGGTGACGGCAAGTACTTCGACATAATTGAACGTGTTACGTATAATAATATTCTTTCCGGCATCGGTATGAGCGGTGATCGGTTCTTTTATCCTAACCGGCTGGAAGTTTTTTCCGGCGGCGCACAACGATCCGAGTGGTTCGAATGTGCCTGCTGCCCGCCGAACGATCTTCGCTTCCTCCCATCCATACCCGGGTTCCAATATGCTTACGGCGAAAATGCAATATTCGTGAACCTCTTTATCGGAGGTGATGCAACCGTGAAGATGGAAAAGCGCACAGTGAATCTGAAGCAGGAAACGCTCTATCCATGGGATGGGTCTGTAAAGCTTACCGTAAATCCGGAAAAAACGGAGGAGTTTACATTTAAGATACGTGTACCCGGATGGGCACAAAACCGTCCAATACCGGGTAATCTGTACCGGTATGAAGAGATTATGGACAAAATGGTTACGATTAATGTAAACGGAAAGCCCTTCCCATACGTTGTCGAAAAGAATTATGCGACCATAAATCGCGTATGGACAACTGGAGATATCATAGATATTGAATTCCCGATGGAAGTCCGCCGTGTGGTGGCAAATGAAAAACTCCTCGAGGATAAAGGTCGAATTGCGTTGGAACGGGGACCCATCGTCTTCTGTCTCGAAGGGATTGATAATAAAGATGGTAGGGCAACCAGTCTCATTATACCGGATCGCGAGAAACTCTCGACAGAGTTCCGCAGTGATCTCCTGAACGGCGTTCAGGTAATAAAAGGAATCGCAGTGCCGGCTTCACGTACACTCGATGGAAAAATACTTACCGGTGAGAAGCAGGAATTTCTGGCAATACCATATTATGCATGGGCACATCGCGACAGGTGTGAGATGACGGTCTGGCCTGCATATGATAAAGATAACGCTCACCCCCTTCCGGCACCGACAGTCGCTTATCTGAGCAAAGCATCGGCAT
>CAYGXH010000179.1:0-6403 GCA_964353675.1 uncultured Chlorobiaceae bacterium | reverse complement strand
GAAGAGCGAACAATCACGAGCAGGTTGTTTGAAACTGAAGAAGAAGTAGTAGTGAGTACACCTACTCTTGAGGGTATGCTGGGTGATAAACTGACCGTCTTTGCTCCACATACGGTAGGAATTCCTTTTGCTGCTGGTAAGTCTATGGAGATCATCAAACAATTATTCGATATTGGCGAGTTGTTCGGACACTGCAAAGACATTAAAACGCTGATTAAATCGTATAATGCCACCCAAGCGCAGGAAAGCAGATATCGCAAACTAAGACCTAGCAGAGAAGCTTCGCTGGATGATACAATAAAGACGAGCTTTCTTGTTTCCCAATACCTATTGAAAGGTTACCAGTCAAATGCGGAGACAGCAGAGATAGCCACTGGCTTGAAACAAATCGAAAATCATCTGTTAGGTGTCTCGTTCAATATTGATCATGCACGTGTAGCAGCTTCCAAGATCGCTCTCCTGGCATCAATAATACGACAACAAGATGTTAATGTCTCTTTTGATAAGTTACGCTACGATCCATCTCAGAACAGTAAGCTTGTGACAAAGGACCTTTCGGGTTCGTATAGTATTTTGAATAGGTTGAAAAAATTACAACAACTGGAAGCATTTCATTATTGGTCAATTGTTTCACAAATGTAGTAGACTCGCGGAATTTGCATGCGAAGAACGTAACCTGCTTATGTCCTACCCTCCGAAAATTAATCCAGAAATGAATTAGCATATTTGGATTTGCTCCGCTCTCCGTCGGCCTTTCAAAATATTGCTAAAAGAGCCAATGCTGTAGGTTCAAATCCCGGGGACACCACACAACGTACGGAAAGATTGATTTCTTTGAAAATCAAACTAGATTCGCGAGTTCTTCAAAATTGTTGATACAGACAATCCCTACTCTTGTCACAATGATTTACCCAAGTTCCATTGAATTCAGCGATCATTCTACGAACTTCAAATCCAGCGGATTTATGGAGATTTCATCATCGGAAATTGCATTAATTTCTAAGATCGCTCTTAGTTAGTAGTATATTGTGAAATAAATGTGTCTACTACAATCGCGGAAACAGTGCGTTTCTTGAAAAATGTACTTGCGACAAAAAGATGAAGACCAGAAATCGCTGGAAATTGTTGTGCAACTGTAATATATGATTGTTCAGGAGAGGATTGAAATCTTACGATCAATACATCGGTACGAGTTCTGCAACTCGCTTATCAGCCCATCTTCCGGAGATTTCGAATGCTAACGGATTGAATAAATTCCCGAGAGTATCGATATACGCGCAAGGACTTCTCATGTTTAAAAAACTAGCCGAGCTTAAATCGACTTTAACAATACCCCCTACTGGCAGCCCGCGACTATCCTGTCCTCCTCGCGAGAATTCATTATCAGCTTTCTTTCCATAATCTATGCGTATATAACCATCGAAGTAAAGGCTGTGTAAAGGTGTTCCTTCTATCGGCTTGATGTCAAAATCCTCCGGATTTACATAATGGCCGCCCCCGTTTACCAGTTTTTTCAGCGGTCCGGAGGAGATGCGGAACATGTTCTTCTCGCTGGATTGATGCAGGAGAGTATAAAGAAAGTGGTTAAAGGAGCCCAAATATGCTTTTTCACGGTTCCTAGCCCATTCTGATTGCTCTTTTGCATTACTGGCTTCCATCGGTTTAAAAAATGTGTAAATAAGATAGTGTCCATAATCCTCTTTAACGTTCCAGACAAATTCTTTCAGTATTATGTATATCTGATATCCGAGCGCCTTGTTTTCTATGTATAATATGCTGTCTGTCTGCGCAATCAGCGTGTCGTTGTTTGTTCTGAAGTCGATAACCTCGCTATTATGGATATCGCATTTCTCAGCGAACTTAGATTTTCCTATAAATACTTTTTTAAATCGATCCAGATCTTCTTTCCATTCAATCGGCCGGTCGGCTGTAATTTCGAATTCTGTCGTTTGTATAATTCGAGGTGTTAATTTTATACCGTAAAAGAGAGAATCAGCTGATATTAAATCGGTTATTTTTATTTCCCGCTGGTATCCAACGCGTGATATTACCAGATCATAAATACCTGAAGGTATATTTGTTATGTTAAATGTACCATTTGAATCGGTGGAAGCTCCGATTGTGGTGTTGGAAAGAAAAACATTTACGCTTCCAACCGGCAGGCCGGTTTCGATATCTTTTACTTGTCCGCTTATAATCTTCAAAACTTTTTCTTGAGCGAGACTTTCATTTGCCGTTGTCACAAAAATAAAAGAAAAGAAAAAGATCAACTTCAGCATATTGATTCCCCTAATGAGCTGTGAAGACAATTGTCCTGGTTTCCGTAGGTGTTTTTATCTCTAGTTCATATTGATTTAAGTATGCTTCATAAAACTTATTTTCAGATACCTTCCAATTCAGTCCAGGATATGGGAAAAACAGGAATCCATGTACACTGTTATTAGGATAAACAATATGCCTTTTCAATATGCCGTCATTCACACTTTGTTTGATAATATTTTCAAATGTTATTCCAGATAATTGAGTCCGACCGTCTGTTGCAACATAGTGTGCAAACGCCTCGGTTGACATAAGACTTGCCAAAAAACGTAATTCCCATTTTAATGCAATTCTATGTAGAGATGCCATTTTCTCGATCTGTTTGCAGAATATTTCCTTCGCGGAATCGATGGCGCTTTGATTACTAATACTCATTTCTATTTCAGAAGGACATAGAGCAGAAATATTTTGGTAATAAGATTCTTTTGTTATAAAGTTTATTTTGATGGCTTCATAAGGATTGAAATCGTGCGGTCTCTGCGATATATTTGAATAGAGAAGCCACAGGCGAATAAACTTTTCTTCATCGACTATGGTTGGTTCAAGTGCATACATATAAAAAGCACTGTCCGTGAATAATATTCCAATAGGTAGGGAAGTTTCTACACCGTAAACGCAATACGATTTGCCTTTCGTGCTAGGGAATAAATTTAGTTTGGACTCAACTCGTTCAGGCCTCTCACCGAGTACTTCCACTTCACTAGCTTGTATAGGCTACGCAACGAGTCTTATTTCATAGAACAAAGTATCATTTTCTTTTAAATGAATATGTCTTAATTGCCGAGCATAACCTACGCGAGAGATGATTAAATCGTAATCACCGGAATCTATATTGGATATTTCGAACTTTCCCAGCGTATCAGTGGACGTTCCCCAAAAGGTGTTGGTAAGATATACAATGACATTGTCTAATGGTTTCTCTGTTTCTTGATCCAGAACCCGGCCTGAGATGAGAGCGGTTGGCAGCTGCTGAGAATTGGCAGTTCCTGTTAGGAAAGGATAAATTAATGCGCCAAGCAATATGAGAGATGCATATCTATTTTTGTTTCCCACCGAACCTCCAAGCTTCTATACAACCAATATAATATGACTTTTATTGATTATCAATTCTCAAAGAATTCCATGTAATTGCCGAATACTGGTTGAAAAGAGCAAATATGCTGTCTGGCAAAGAGGTTTGAATATGGTATGAAATCTTAGTAAATTATTCCCAAGAGGCATCCTTTTTAAAAACAGCTTTCAGGCACTTGGAGGTGTATGAAGTTGAGGCACTTGATACAGTTAACAATTATTCTTGCCAGTTTATTGCTCATCATAAGTAATGTTTTTACTCAATGGATACAAACCAATCTACCCGACTCATTATATACATATTCAATAGCTGTAGCAGATTCTCTAATCTTTGCTGGTACTGGAAGAGGAGTATTTGTTACAACTGATAGAGGCGTAAATTGGAAAGTAATAAGTACAGGATTGGAGCGGAGGTTAATTTGGTCTCTGACATATGATGGCTTAAAAATGTTTGCTGGAACTGATAGCGGGATTTTTATTTTAAATGATTCTATATGGTTGAAAGTGGATAGTGGTAAAGCAAATACAGAAGTTAATGCAATGGTTGCTACAGAGACTTATATTCTTGCGGGTATGTATGGTTATCCTAATGGCATTCTTCGCTCTACCAATCATGGTGTTACATGGAATATAATTGATAGCGAAAGCTATTACATCAGAAGTATTACTATCTCTGACTCAGATATTTATGTTGGTACAAATACTCAGGGAGTATTTCACTCCACCGATTCTGGAATAAGTTGGCAATTAACACCACTTGGTGGTTATGATGTACGTTCTATTACTGTGAATGATTCATTTTTATTTGTTGCTACAAATGGTGGTGTATTTCGTTCAAGTGATAAAGGTACAAGTTGGGAGGCAGTAGTCAACGGATTGCCCGATACTGCTCACTCTTATGAACTTGCCCTCGCTTCTATTAAGTCAAATATATTTGTTGGTACAAGCGAGGGTTTTATTTTTCTTTCAACTAATGATGGTATGAATTGGATTCGCACAAATTATGGTTCACCGATATTTAATATGCGAGCAATGATTATAAATGATTCAAATATTTTTGTATGCGGGGATGGTGGTGTATGGCGATGTCCATTAAGTGAGCTGTGGATTTCGGCGCAATCTGATTCCTTTTTATTCCCATGTAAATATTCCCTTAATCAGAACTACCCCAACCCCTTCAATCCCTCAACTCAAATCAATTTCTTTGTCCCAAAAGCAATTGATGTAACACTTAAAGTCTATGATGTACTTGGAAGAGAAATTGCTGTTCTTGTAAATGAAAGAAAACAGCATGGAGAGTATAATGTAACATGGAATGTTGAAGGTGTGCCAAGCGGTGTATATTTTTATCGGATCGTCGCGGGGGATTTCATTCAGACTAAGAAGATGGTTGTTGTGAAATGATTAAAAATGTAATCCTATACATAATCATTTCACTTCTGGGATTCCTAGGTTTGCAGGGATGTCACGAAAATACCTTACCACCGGATACCGACAATCTACTACCTTGTCCACGACAAATATTTCCACAAAACAAAGCGGTTGACGTTAGCATCCCGATAATATTTATTTGGAACGTCTGCGAGGGTGCAAATAGTTATGGTTTACAGATTTCTTCCGACAGTAACTATTCAATTTTTTCTTATAACGAAAGTGAAATAACTGATACGTTCCGGATGGTTAATAATTTGAATCATTCAACCAAATATTATTGGCGTGTCAATGCTGTCTATCCTAATGGACCCTCCCTCTGGTCGATCATCACACAATCGTTCACGACAATTAATGCATGCAGTAGTATTATCACTGTTGATTATTATGAAAAAACATATAACACAATCGATATCGGCAACCAATGCTGGTTTAAAGAGAATCTTAATGCCGGAACTGCGATAAGTTCAGATTTGTACCAACCATCAAACGGTGAAATAGAAAAATATTGCTATGGTGATATTCCTGCAAATTGTAACATTTATGGAGGATTATATCAATGGTTTGAAGCCATGCAATATAGAGGTCCAGGGATCACCAGAGGTATTTGTCCACAGGGATGGCACGTGCCATCTCGCTCGGAATTTGATACACTTAGCGCATTCGTCGGTGGTGACGGAAATTCTTTGAAAGAAGTGGGACAAGGTCTCGGCGGTGGATGGGGTACGAATACAAGTGGTTTCTCTGCTCTGCTAGCTGGCGGCTTCTGGGAAGGATCTTTTAGTAGACTCGGAAATGTAGGATCATTCTGGAGTTCCACGATTGATTATTATGCTTACGTTTGGACAGTTTACGATGCTAACAGAAATATTGGCGGTGGTTGGGTAGCAACAAATAGCGCTATGAGCGTCCGTTGCATCAGGAATTAATTTTTATCTGATAAAATTTGGAAATCTTTTAAAAAGTGAGTTTGCTGAGTAGAAAAATAATTACTTCGATCTTCATAATCATTCCAGCTATGCTATGGCAACATGGATGTCAGGAAAATAATATATTACCGGATGTAGATAATCCACCACCGCCTCATAAACTGTTAAGTCCGCCAAACGCACAGACACCTAGATTATTGAACCCACCGGATAGTACCAAAAATGTAAAGGATACACTGACTGTAAGTTGGACTCTGTGTAGAGGTGTGAGTAGTTATTCCCTGCAAGTTTCAAAAAATAAAAATTTTCATCCAATTTTTCTTTACAAAGAAGGAATTACACAAACCAGTTATGGAATTACTGGCTTAAAAGGCAATACTGCATATTACTGGCGGGTCAGGGCGACCAATAGTAAAGGATCGTCCGCGTGGTCGGAGGCAAGGAGCTTTACAACAATTAATCACCCTCCGAATATACCAAAATACTGGAGTCCTCTTGATGGAGCGAAAGATCAACTGAGAACTATTGGTTTATACTGGTCATGTGATGATATTGACGGGGATCTCCTAAATTATAATGTTTATTTTGGGACAGAAAATCCACCTCTGTCTAAAGTCTCGTCGTTCCAGGTGAGACTCTCGTTTGAAATATAT
>CAYGXH010000178.1:0-6415 GCA_964353675.1 uncultured Chlorobiaceae bacterium | reverse complement strand
ATGTATTCTTCATTATAAGGAAAGACGTAAATCATGGTCGGTCCGACACTGGCGTTGATGTAAGGTCTGAAGTTGTCCATAATGTCGTCTTTAAATAATCGGTACTGTGCTCCGACGAGGAGAGGCATCAGGAGAAACCGGTTTACCTTTCCCGGTACGAATGTCATGCCTGTCCAGTAATCAACATAGCTTATTTCCCGATCATCAGTCGCTTCAGAAATTGAAAAGTCGATGAAACCGGACAGGTTATCAGAATACTCATGCCGGTAAAAAGTCCCTAATCCGAATCCATTCGTTGAAAGTAGAATATCAACTCCCCATGCATTTTTACCGAAAGTCGAATCCTGCGCTCTTATTCCTGATGTTAGAAAAAGTGCGAAAAGAACCAAGAGGTAATATTTCCTAATGCTAATCATATGCATTATCAAAACGCTCTTCATTAAATATAACAATTATTCTACTAAAAATATTCCATATTTAAGATATTTGGTTTCCGGCATTGCAGGGAGGACCGGGTGATCAGGCGCAGCGCCGTGCCATTCGAGCATGGTGATCTTCCTGCCGAGACGCCGTGCAGATGTATTAACGATATCAATAAATGTCTCTTCGGTGATATTGTGCGAGCAGGAAGATGTTGAAAGTATGCCGCCAGCTTTGAGAATCTTGAGCACATTTGTATGTATCTCTCTGTAACCCTGTTTTGCGTCACCGATGTTTTTTTTGCTTCTTGCGAATGAAGGTGGGTCGATGTTCACGAGGTCAAATTGCTGACCTCCCGTCACCGACTCCTTGAGGAATTGGAAAGCATCCTTCTCTGTGAAGTGTGTGATATTATTCAATCTGTTGAGCTGTGCATTGGCCGTCGCACGCTGAACGGCCTTATCTGATGAGTCGATACCAATAACTTTTACCGCTCCGCCGTATGCAGCATTAAGGGCAAATCCGCCGTCGTTGCAGAAGCAGTCGAGTACAGTTGCACCGCCCGCATATCTTCGGAATGCTCTCCGGTTTTCACGCTGGTCCAGAAAAAATCCCGTCTTCTGACCCTCGAGAAGATTCACCGTATAGCGTATGCCGTACTCTTCGATGACTGTGGATTCTGCGGATCCGCGTAGTATGCCTTTTTTCTGTTCCAATCCTTCTATGAGGCGGACAGCTGATTCGTTCCTTTCGATAATACCGGAGGGATGGAAAAGTGAATCAAGCACGTCACAGATGAGAGTCAGGCGCCGGTCCATGCCGAAGGAGAGGGTCTGTATCGATAAATAGTCATTGTACCTGTCGATGATGAGACCCGGGAGGAAATCACCCTCGCCGTGAATCAGCCTGTAAGTTCCCTTGTACATTTTTTCCCGCAGGGCATGTGCAGCTTCGATCCGCTTTCTAAAAAATTGGAAATCAATCTCATCGCGTTCGGTGGTTAGGAGCCGGACGGCAATTAGGGAATGCGGATTAAAAAAACCAAGTCCGAGGAAATTTCCACTGTGGCTCTGCAGTTCGACAATATCGCCGGGAAGCGGATCGCCGGAGGTCGTCTTGATTTCATTGCTGAATGCCCACAAATGACCTCTGAGAATTCTCCGGTCCTCATTCTTATTGAGTGTGACAATTTTTTTCAAATTAATAATCGATATGATGATATACTGACAGAGAAAAAAAAGACATCATCTCCGTTGGAGGAAATGATGTCTAAAACGTTCAATCTTCAGTTATGCTACGGTAACATCTTTACAGTGATAGACATCCTGAATGGCATGAAGAATTTTCACGCCTTCATCCATTGGACGCTGGAATGCTTTGCGGCCGGAAATCAGTCCCATACCGCCTGCTCGCTTGTTGATAACTGCAGTGCGCACCGCCTCTGCCAGATCGGAGGCGCCTTTTGATTCACCGCCCGAATTGATCAGTCCCATTCTGCCCATGTAACAATTGGCAACCTGGTATCGGCATAGATCGATGGGGTGATCGCTGGTCAGTTCAGAGTACACTTTCGGACTTGTCTTGCCGAACTTCAGTGCGGTGAAACCGCCGTTGTTTTCCGGTAATTTTTGTTTGATTATATCTGCCTCGATGGTTACGCCGAGATGGTTCCCCTGACCCGTGAGGTCAGCCGACACGTGGTAATCCTTTTCTGCGGTCTTGAAAGCCGGATTCCTGAGATAGCACCAGAGGATTGTGGCCAAACCAAGCGCGTGTGCTTGCTGGAATGCAAGACTAACTTCCTGTATCTGCCGTTTCGATTCGGCAGAACCGAAGTAGATCGTCGCACCAACGGCTATGGCACCCATGTCGAAGGCTTGCTTTACCTGTGCGAAAATAATCTGATCGTGCGTATTTGGGTATGAGAGAAATTCATTATGATTTAACTTCAGAATGAATGGAATTTTATGTGAATACTTCCTCGCGACCGCGCCGAGAACACCAAGCGTTGAAGCAACTCCGTTACAGCCCCCTTCGATAGCTAATTTCACAATATTTTCTGGATCGAAGTATATTGGATTCGGTGCGAATGAGGCGCCGGCTGAATGCTCGATACCCTGATCGACCGGTAAGATGCTGACATAACCTGTGTGTGCAAGTCTGCCATGGTGAATCATCCAGCTCAGACTCTTCAATACGGGAGCGGGGCGGTCGGAAAGGGTAAATACTTTGTCGACGTAGTCAGGACCTGGGAGAGTAAGCATCTCCTTGGAAATTCCTTTACATTTGTGGTCAAGCAGGATTTTTGCGTCGTTTCCCAGATGTTTTTCAATATCTTGGATGGTCATAATTACTCCAATACCTGGATAAGTGGAAGATATAAATGGATTTTCTATTTGTGAATTCCAATATACAAAAAATGTAAGAGATCCGAAAATTTCATAATATTCATCTTTTAACTAATGTCAGAATTTCATCAAATATCAATCCAATTTCTCACTCTGTTCCGGTCTAAGTCCCTTTGTTTCTACCTCTACTTTTTGGTATATTTTATCCGTTATGAAGAAATTTACATGCATAATTTTCGATCTTGACGGTACGCTTACAAAGACGAACGAGCTGATATTTGCCACTTTTAATCATGTAGCGCAAAAATATACCGATAAATCCTATTCCCCTGAAGAAATTACAAGCATGTTCGGTCCGCCGGAACAAATTGCCATCGAAAGATTGGTCGGGAAAGAAAAAATCGATGAAGCGATGAACGATTTTTATGCCTATTATGAAGCCCATCATCCGCGAATGGCGGATGCCTACGAAGGGATTCGGGAAATGCTTGAGTTCCTCAAGATCCGCGGTGTCATACTGGCAATATTTACAGGTAAAGGGAAGCTGTCAGCTCTTATTACGCTGGATAAAATTGGAGTGAAAAACCTATTTGATATCATCATAAGCGGAAATGATGTTATAAATCATAAACCGTCTTCTGAGGGAATACGAAAAGTAATCGAAAAGTTCGAATTGCAACCTGAGGAAGTCCTTATGGTAGGGGATAGTGTTGCGGATGTTAAAGCTGCTCATGAAGCCGGAGTAGGAATCGCGGCTGTTTTGTGGGATTCTTACGGAAAAGAGAACGTGATGCGCATGAAAGTGGATTATCAATTCCATAGTGTGAAGGAATTTTTCGAGTGGGTGAAGAGTGTTACTTTTCCTGCAGGAGTATGATTCCGGCGAATAATAATCATGGCTGTACATTTTATCCTCACATAGTTCTGCTTGCATTTATTAACATAAGTGAACAAGGGGAACAGCAACATGAATAAATTGCGCGTGGGTGTGGTTGGTGTTGGAAAGCTCGGAGCTCTGCATGCGAAAATGTACGCGCAGATCCCGAAAGCTGAACTTGTCGGTATTATCGATTCGGATGCGGATCGTGCCCGTGATATCGCATCGGAATTTCGCACCGATGTCTATTCTTCACTAGAAAATCTTCTCAGGGATGTGAACGTTATCAGCATAGCGACTCCGACTACGACACATTACCAGATTGCTATGCGGGCTATCGATGCCGGCGTCCATCTTTTCATAGAAAAACCGATTACGCACACATCAGCGGAAGGTGAAACACTTGTTCGGTATGCCAAGGAAAAAGGCATTACCATACAGGTAGGGCATATTGAACGCTTCAATCCTGCTATCCTTGCAGTGGAAACCTATAATCTTCAGCCGATGTTTATAGAATCACACCGGCTGGCTCAGTTTAATCCCCGCGGCACGGATGTAGCTGTCGTCCTTGATCTCATGATTCATGATATTGATATTATTTTAAGTCTTGTAAAATCTCCGGTCCGCATGATTGAAGCCGACGGCGTTGCTGTAGTCTCCGATACGGTCGATATTGCAAACGCGCGGTTAAAATTTGAAAATGGATGTGTCGCAAATGTGACCGCGAGCCGCATTTCACAGAAAAAGATGCGGAAGATGCGGCTATTTCAGAAGGATGCGTATATCTCGATAGATTTTCTGGATGGCAAAGCGGAGGTTTTTCGTCTGGTCGATTCCGATCAGGCATCAGATCGCCGGACGAAACTACTGGGCCGCATAGAAGACGGATCGAAACGCCGGAACATTACTTATGAACGTCCGAAAGTGAAAGAGGTGAATCCTCTTCGGTACGAGCTTGAATTATTTCTCGACGCTGTCGAATCGCGAAAACCGCCGGTTGTGAGCGGGGATGATGGATTGAGAGCCCTACATGTGGCTCAGCAGATACTCGAGACGATTGAACGGCAATCGGTACGGATGGCGTGATGAAGGCGACTCATTCTGTCGAAATATCTTCTGACATAATTGTTAGGATCGGCGCACTTGCTGACCGCCGCGGCATCGAAGCATACCTCGTCGGCGGGTATGTACGTGATATTCTTCTCGGCAAGGAAGGGAAAGATATCGACATTGTCGTTGTTGGAGATGCGATAGGATTTGCGGGTAGTGTGGCACAAGAATTCGGTAAATCAGATATAGTCATATACGAGAGGTTCGGTACTGCGATGCTTCCGCTCGGGGAGTGGAAAATTGAATTTGTAGCTGCCCGGGAAGAGAGCTATGAACATTCGTCGCGCAAACCATCGGTAAAGCGGGCATCACTGGAGAGCGATCTTTCACGGCGCGATTTTACAATTAACACGATGGCGGTGTCGATTAACAAGGAGCGATTCGGCGAGCTTCTCGATCCATACAATGGACGTACCGACTTGGAGAGCAAAATACTTCGCACGCCTCTCGAGCCAGAAAAGACATTCGACGACGATCCGCTGAGGATGATGCGTGCCGTCAGATTTACATCTCAGCTCCACTGTAAGATTGAGCCGAGCGCATATGCGGCAATTCAAAAAATGGCGGCCCGTATCGAAATCGTATCGAAGGAGCGTACTACGGATGAATTTTTTAAGATTCTTCGTTCTTCAAAGCCGTCGGTTGGCCTGAAATTATTGTACGAGACCGGTCTTATGCACTATGTATTTCCGGAGCTTCTGGAAATGGTCGGAGTGGAACAGCGTCAGGATCACCATCACAAAGATGTATTTGCACATACGCTCAAAGTAGTTGATGGTGTCAGCCAGACTTCCGAGAATATCTGGTTGCGGTTTGTGTCGCTTGTGCATGATATAGCGAAGCCGCGAACGAAAGCGTTTAAGGAGGAGATCGGGTGGACATTTCACGGTCATGAAGAAATCGGCGCACGAATGATGAAAACCATATTCCGGCGGATGCGCCTGCCGTTGGATAAACTAAATTATGTTGAAAAGCTGGTCAGACTCCATCTGCGCCCAATGGTATTGGTGAGCGAGGAAGTAACCGACAGCGCCATTCGCAGACTCATGTTCGAGGCAAGAGAAGATATTGATGATCTCATGCTTCTTTGCCGCGCAGACATCACTTCACAGAATCCTCAGCGGGTGTCGCGCTACATAAAAAATTACGATGTCGTATTGAAAAAGATGAAGGAAGTTGAGGAAAAGGACCGCATTAGAAGCTGGCAGCCGCCTGTCAGAGGTGATGAAATTATGGAGATTTGCCGGATTAAACCGGGCCGTCTTGTAGGTGTCTTAAAGAAGAAGATCGAGGATGCGATTCTTGACGGTGAAATCCCCAATGAACATGATTCTGCCCTCGCATTACTGCTCAGTATTAAGGATCAAATTATTAGCGAATATTCGGAATGACAATTTTCCTCCCCTTGCAACATTATATTATATAATTCGTATAAATGGGCTAGTTTCAATGACCCATTGTGGTCAAAATTTCACACAAGGAGTTCAAAATGAGAATCGTTTCAGGCATTGTTGTATTTATTTTTTTAATGAACGGGATCACCGGCGCTCAGGAGCCCGTTGTTCTGACGCTTGATCAGGCGGTCGGTCTCGCTTTTGAAAACAATACATCCATACTTAAGGCGAGTAATAACGTAAACGCGGCAAATAGCAGCGTTCTT
>CAYGXH010000177.1:0-6423 GCA_964353675.1 uncultured Chlorobiaceae bacterium | reverse complement strand
CGCACCCATGTAATCTCCCCAACGGTTATTTCCCCACCAATCGAGTCTTACGTAATTACTCTCTCCATATTTCAATGGAACACTGGTTGAAAGGCCTGGAGGATCGCTATCCCGTCTTCCACAAAGAAACGCTCCAACATACTCTGTCACAGAAGATCGACTGTAGGTAATCATGAGATTCTTATTCTTGTCAACCATGAGGGCAGGATAGAGATACCAATACCCTTCCTTGCCAAATTGTACGTCTTCCATAAGGGTATTGGTGAATGGATTAAGGCGGAGATAACGAATACTTGCGTATGTATTCCCGGACCCGCTCGCGACACAATGAACCACCCAGAGAGAGCTGTCACGATAAACAGGTTCATTTCTGAGTTTACCGCTGCTATTTGCAATTTGAGTTCCTCCTCCCAACTGATCGGCATAGATTTGATATTGATACATCGACGCCGGGATGTTGACGGCGGTGATGGATGGACTGGCAAGTGGATTAGAGATCTTCCAGAGCGTATAATATGTACCTGGATCATTGCGGATGTTGTTGACTAGAAAATATTGACCTGGAGTTCCGAACACAATTGCAGGACGGGCGGTCATGATACGACTGCTGGTATTGGCTGGATCTCTTAGATCCCAGAAATCGGTCCAGGTAATGGAACCAGCCGTATTTGCATAGAACTGTGCTTTATCAAAAATGCGTACCTTCACATATTGATATGTGCCTTCCGGTGGATGATACTGATTTGACGAGATATAAATTGCAGATTCGTCAAATCCTACACCCTCATAATCCGCATCATTGTTGACTACGGAGGCGCCAACAGTGTTTGAAGGTATTGCCCAGTTGTACCATGTCCCATAAGGATTTTCGTCATCGGAAACCGAGATGAGAAAGTATGCGGTATCACCCCAGACAGCTCCCCCACCATCATCTACCAGCCATACCATTAACCAGCGACTTGCAAAATGGTCATATCGGATTTTGGGGTCGAAGATGAACCAATCGCGCGGAAGCAGTGTCGTGGAGTACCAGTCTGCGGCATCGATTGTCTTCGTGGTCGTTCCCTGTTTGTCAGAAATACGAAATCTGGTATTGACACAGGTCATGACATGGTTCGGACCTACAGCGATGATCGGATCCGGTGGTGGCCAGGTTCCGATATCAGGGATTCCTTCAAAATCATGTACGATCGCAGGTTTTGTGACTGAATCGGCAACACCGTTTGGTTTATCTTCCACAATAAGTGGTGGAATTGCATTTACATAAGTCACACTTGCCGGCTGTGATATCGGGGGAGGATGAATTTCGCGCCGAGACTTTATACTTAGTGATCGTACAGTTTTGGGAGTCAGCGGAAAGGTATCAGTCGATACAATAACCCCACCAGATATCGAGCCACTTCTCGGTCCTTTTGCTAATTGTGAATGAACAGGTAATGCTACGAACACAATCAGCATTATCATTAAAAACGTTTTCATAATATCTCCTTTTATGAAATATTCTTTTTTACTTGAGCAATAGTAATTTATTCGTTTCAATAAACGAACCCGCTTGTAAACGATAATAATACACACCGCTTGCCATGGCTTGTGCGTTAAAGCTCACCGATTTGTATCCCGGCTCTTCAATATTATCCACCAGTGTTGCCACTTCGCGGCCGAGGATGTCGAAGACCTTTAGCATTACGTAGCTTTGAATGGGGAGCTGATACCTAATGGTGGTAGTCGGATTGAAGGGATTTGGATATGCATGTTCAAGAGTGTATTTCATTGGAGATCCATTGATGATGTCACCCACAGAAGTTATAGATTCCGTACTGCGGTAAAGACCCATCCCTTCCGATCCGATATAGGCGAATCCGCTTGTATCAAAAGCAAATGACAACACCGCTGCTGTTGGTGCACCGGTTGAAATATCAATCCATGAGTTTCCATTATTCGTAGATTGATAAATCTTGCCGTTGTAGCCCCCAGCAAAGATATAACCTTGTGGGCTAATCCCGAATGCCCTAATGTATGTCGTGATTCCTCCATTTGCTGAATTCCATTCAGTTCCATTGTTTGTTGTCCTATAGACTCCAGAAGGAGTTGCAACAAATACACACGAACTATCTTTAGCTAAAAGCGAGCCATAATAAAGATAAAGATTATCTAATCCAGTGTTAATATCTATCCAGTGTTCGCCATTATCAGTAGATCGAGAAACACCACCCCCGGTGGCAGCGAAAATTATTCCATTCGAAGTAATAGCGAGAGCTTGTGCCTCAAGATTGGTAAAACCTGTATTCACCTGGAACCAGCTTAATCCGCCATCGGTGGAGCGATAAATTCCGGTGCCACTAGTACCAACTGCAAAGATTGAAGAATTTGGACTAATCTCGATATTATAGACATAACCAGAAATACCTGAACTGCTATATATCCATGATGAACCATTGTCAGTCGATTTGAACACCCCGCCCCCAAGCGTACCTGCAAAAAGATCGCCTTCGTCGGTTCTGGCAATCGAGCAGATGCTCAGATTGGTGAGACCGTTATTCGTCGGTGTCCAATTCACACCTCTATCTGAGGACCTGAATACACCGCCACCAGTTGCAGCAAATAGGAGATTGTTACTATCAAAAACTAGATCATTGATTGAATTTGCGACGAATCCAGATATTTCCAATGACCAGTTTGATCCATTATCTGTCGATCGGTAGGGACCATTCGATGTGCCAACATAAATATCGCCGCTCTGACCAATTGTTAAATCGGAGCTATAAGTTGCGTTCAAGCCAATGCTCACTTCTACCCAAAGCGTACCCCCATTTGATGAAAAGAAGACTTTTCCTAAGATGTAATTAGCAAAGATTGAATCAGCGGATTTTATCGTGAATGAATTAATATTATACTCCGTTAATCCACTGTTTACGGTATCCCAGTGATTTCCATTATCGGTCGAACAATAGATTCCTGCATTATTAGTACCTGCGTAAATATTTCCACTTAATGATACAATCAACGCCTGGATGTAATCGTTACAGTCTACTGATGCCCAAGTATCACCATTATTTGAAGAGCGGAACAATCCACTCCCAAATGTTCCCGCCAATATGTCTCCGCTGGGTCCAATTGCGAGAGCTTCAACCGTCGATTGTGGCAATCCGTTGCTAACAGCCTGCCATGAATCACCGTTATTTGTAGA
Source organism: uncultured Chlorobiaceae bacterium (assembly GCA_964353675.1). GTDB lineage: Bacteria > Bacteroidota > Ignavibacteria > UBA10030 > SZUA-254 > CAYGXH01. The sequence continues at coordinate 3,236 of CAYGXH010000177.1, read as the reverse complement.
TCTAAATACCCCAGTAATGCCAGTTCCTAAATAAATATCACCGTTATCAGAGAATACGAGGGAACGAACATCAAGATCGGTAAGACCGGAATTCACCTCCGTCCAATTGAGACCGTAATCATTTGAACTATAGATCCCTGCTCCGATTGTACCTAAAAACAAATATCCATTTGATTTCTTTCCGATAACCGAGATAGGCGCATTTGACAAGCCTTGGCTAAACCTTGACCAATTCATTCCGTTATCTGATGATCTGAATATCCCGTTCCTATCAGTGCCAGCGAATGTGTATCCGGTAATGGTGTCATGAAAGATTGAAGTTGCACTCCCTCCAAATGGTCCATTCATGGATTGCCAGGAAACCTCGCTTTGGGAATCCGTCTGAGCGTAAACACCATGTTTGGTTGTCGCCATAAAGAAAAGGGCAGCAAAAATAATAATATATAATTTATACATACTTTAATCCTTTCTCATCTTATTTCATCAATAATAATTTTTTCGTTTCAATAAACGAACCCGCTTGTAAACGATTGTCTCCTTATCTGATTAAAAGTAATTTCTTAGTTTCAATGTAGTTGTCCGCTTGCAAACGATAGAAGTAAATGCTGCTCGATAACCTGCTTGCATCAAACTGTACCGACTTGTACCCCGGCTCTTCAACTCCGTTAACAAGCATCGCAACTTCTCTGCCAAGCACATCAAAGACTTTTAGTGTGACGTAGCTTTGCGTTGGGAGTTGATAACTGATGGTTGTTGTTGGGTTAAATGGATTGGGGTAGTTTTGGTCCAAAGAAAACGACTTGGGTAAATTCAGTGATCTTCCGTTCACAATACCAGTGATCTCTGAGACCGGCCTTCGCCATATTGTACTTCCATTCCCTATGAGGAACAGATAATCGTCATGCACCGTCAGCGCTTTTGCTGAAGAATCGGTAAGCCCATCATTAAGTGGAGACCACGATGTGTCATTAGATCTCAACCGAAAAATGCCACCGGTAGTTGCTGCAAACAGATCATTCCCGATCCACTGAAGGCTCTGCCCGTCTCCAACAATACCTCCGTTGATCTTCTGCCAGTTGTCACCGTTATTAGTTGACAGATAGTAGTTAGCCTGGTGAGCCGATGAATCTCCGATGCTCGCGGTGGCGACATATTCCCCTTGCACCGCCAAAGCTGAAACCTGTTCAACCGGGAATGAGGTACTCTCCCATGTTGTTCCTTTGTCTCGAGACTTATAAACACCCCATTCTGGTGGTGGGTAAGCACATGTTCTCCAGCACTCCATATTCCTCCCGGATCCTGCGAAGATTGCTGAATCCGATGAAGCGAACTCCCAAAATCCGGCAAGTGAATCGACACTTGTCCAGGTGTCTCCACCATCGGTGGAAACACCGGCAAAACTCGGTGTCGTCCATTCTCCGTCACCGGAAGCGTTCACAAATATCCAGTTACCGATAGCGTGCACATTTTCACAATAGTTAAAAGAAAGTGAGGGGGACGTCCAAGACCTTCCTGTATCGGTGGAATGAAAGAGGGCCAACCACGTCGCTGCAAATATCGCAGAAGAATTACTCGAGATCGCCGAAACGGAAGCGCTGTTCATTCCTATTCTTGAGGGGATCCAATTGTCTCCGTTATTGTTTGAACGGTATATGCCTCCGGACGTCCCAACCAGGAGATCTTCTCCCGTGCTCAACAGACTCGTCAAGCTCGCAGGTACGACAATGCTGGGCTTGTCCCAAGTCGCGCCTCGGTCACCGGAGATATAGATCCCAGAACCAGCAGTGCCAACGACAAGCAGTTTGTTATTCGTTGCGAGTACGGTTAAATCTGCATCGTATGGAACGTATGAAAGTAATTGCCATGGAACACCAATATTTGATGAGTAGTAAATATTATCACCAATTAAGGCAAACATAGTGTCTTCTACCATACAGAAAGCATGGGGATACCATCCTTCAGGCAATCCGAATCCAAGTGTATCCCACGATTCGCCGTAGTCGATTGATGAAAACAAATGATAAGAGTCTGAACCGAAGATTTTCGATCCTGATGAGAAGATGATACCACGATTGAGGAAAGGGGGATTAAGTATAGTCCATGCCGGTGAATCGATTTGCGAACGAATCAGCTTGTACGGGTAACCATTTGTAATTGCGAAGATATACGAATCGGCAATGGCGACATTATTAGTGCCCCAGCCGTATGCTGATGGGTATACCTTTCTTGCCCACGAAAAACCTCCGTCAGTGGACAAAAATGTGTCGTAACCATTTCCACCAGCGAATACAACCGAATCGCGAACAGCAATGGACCTCACAATCGACTCGGTAGCAATCCCGGGATACTGCCATGTCTCTCCTTCATTAATCGATGTGCAGATTCCGGCGCCGTAGCGTGTTCCGACTATTAACCGCGGTCCACACTTCGCGACGCATTGAATGTCACCCAAAACACCTAGGGATTTCCATGTTGCTCCCTCATCGGTGGAGCGATAGATGCTACCGTCGTTACTATAGGCAAAGCGGTTAATCGCAGCATACACGGTATCACCAACTATTAGAACAGCAATGACATGACCCCCAGGGAATAAACCAACCGGGGTCCATTGAGCGTGTAGTACGCCTAAAAATAAAAATATGAGTAAGCAAGTGGATAAAACAGTATAGAGAGTACGCATATGGTTAACTCCTTATCTGAGCAATAATAATTTCTTCGTTTCAATATAGTTGCCTGCCTGCAAGCGATAATAGTAGACTCCGCTCGACAACTTGCTTGCATCAAAGTTCACAGATTTGTGTCCCGCCTGTTCCACTCCATCAATAAGCGTTGCAACCTCTCTTCCCAGCACATCAAATATCTTTAGTGTGACGTGGCTTTGTGTGGGTAGTTGGTAGCTGATGGTTGTTGTTGGGTTGAAGGGGTTGGGGTAGTTCTGGCTCAACGTATATTGAGTTGGAATTTCCTTCGACAATTGTTCTACATTATCGATAATCATCTCCGAGAGAGGGCACTTCCAGAGTTTAAAGGATCCATTGTTTGTGATTGCAAAAAGTGTAGAATCTGCTACTGTCAACCCCGCAACACTCAAATCAGTCAAGCCGATGTTTACCGGTCGCCATTGTGCGGCATTGTCCGTAGTAAGAAAAACGCCGGATCCATTTCCCACAAATACAGCACTCCCACTCACCGCAAAACAGCTGATAAAATTATCCGTCAAACCGTTATTACTTTGT